>JAXDMA010000032.1:0-4644 GCA_034666305.1 Vulcanimicrobiota bacterium | reverse complement strand
GGCCGTCGAATAGTTGTCGATGCTCTGGGCGAAGCCGTTGCGGTTCCCACGGTTGAGGCCGAGCTGGTACGTGCCGTCGCCGCGCAACACGATCGGGCCGTCGCCCAGCATGCCGCGGCGGTGCGGCGGCGGCGAGACCAAGCTTCGCGGCGCGGGCGACGGCGATGCGTCCGCCAGCGGCGGAGCCGGCACGTCGATGGAAAGGCGCGGCGCGGCGAACGGAAGGTGAAGCCGTACCGCCAGAAGCGGGGCCGCGCGCAACGCCGTGTCCGATGCGAAGCAGAACGCGGACACGGTCAGACACGCGGTGCCGGCAGCTCCGATCCAGCGGCGCAGACGAGGACGCACATGGGTACCATCGGCTCCGCGGTGCGGTCAGCGTTAGGGCTCTCGTTCAGTTTGAGTTAAGGACCACGGCCGTTAAGCAACCTGCGGGCAGATGCCGATACGGAACTTAGGGGCCGGCATGTCCGACCCTCAGCTACGGGCAACTTCCACGGAGGGAAGCGGCACCACCAGCATGGATGTTCAAGGGCTCACCGCTCCCGCCATATTGGCAGGCGCGAGGACGCAAAGCGCACTACGGACGGAGACTTCACGTCTCGCGTCCGGTTTGCGCATCAACACGGCTGCCGACGATCCGAGCGGGCTCGCGATCGCGGAGTCGCTTGCGTCCAAGGTGGCGGGCCTCGACCAAGGCGTCCACGAGCTGCAGAACGCCGGCAACGCGCTCAGCGTCGCCGAGGGCGCGATGGGCACCATCTCCGATATCTTGCAGCGCATGCGCGCGCTCGTCGTGCAAGCGCGTAGCGACCTGCAGAGCGCGGGCGATCGCAGCGGCATGCAGGCGGAATTGACGCAGCTGCGGCTCGAGATCGACAAGATCGCGCAGAGCACGACGTTCAACGGACGCGCGCTGCTCGACGGCAGCGCGTCGAGCGCGCTGCCGCAACCCCCGCGCCTCATGCTGTCGAAGAACGACGGGCTGGCCGGCGGCGGACAGGTGATCGACACGATCCTCGACCCCACGGCGCCGAACATTGCGCCGACGTCGCCTCAAATCGCGCAACTGCTCACGATCGATTCGTACGATCCGGTCGCGAACGCGTTGAACATCACGGTGACGATCGGAAGCCAAGAGACGGTGTTCGGGCCGACGCAGGTCGCGACGGCGCAGGTCGGCGCCGGTACGAATTTCCCGCTCGGCGGCTCGGCGCCGATCCCCGGCGTGACGTACGACTACACGCAAACGGACGCTGCGTTCAATCCGGTGCTCAATTTCAACGTTGGAACGCTGACCGCGGCGGACGTCGGCAAGTCTGCGCTGATCGTGTCGCTGCCGGGCGAGCAGAAGGCGCCGGGCGCGACGCTGCACGTGAGCAGCGGCGACGCCGAAGGCAGCGTCATTGCGGTCGACATCCCCGGGTTGAGCTCGGTCAACCTCGGCGTCAACGAAGTGATCCTCGGCGACGATCTGCAGAATCAGGCCGCGGAATACCGCATCGACTACGCGCTCACGACGCTCGGCTCCGCGCGCGCGGTGATCGGCGCGCAGACCGTGTCGCTGCAAGAAGCGGCGAACAACGGCAACGTCGCGAGCCTGAACATGAAGGCGTCGGAAAGCGCGATTCGCGATCTCAACGTCGGCGCATCGGTAACCGAGCTCACGCGCGATCAGATCCTCGTGCAGTTCCAGACCAAGCTGATCGCCGACGCGCAAACGCTCTCGCGCAGTTTCGCAACGCTCGTCACCGACTCGATCGTCAAAGCCGCGTAGGTAACTCTCTCTTAGGGCGAAACCGGATTGTCGCGCTGCACGGGCGGCGGAATCGGCTCGACGATACTATTCTGCTGCGGGTCGTAGTGCTCGCCGTTGCGCGCGTTGAGCACCTGGAACATCACGTACTCGTGGGCTCTGCCGGGGTGGCGCCCGTTCGCCGCCAGGCCCTGGCCGTCGTAGACCACCAGATGCCGCTTGCCGTCGTCGCCGGCCGCGAGCGCATAGCGCAGGCGCACGCGCTGCGCGGGCGTCGCCTTCGAAATGGTCGCGGCGAGCTCGCGGCGCTGCGCGCCGGTGAGCGGGATCCCGCCGGGCCGTCCGGCCTGCGCCGCGGGCGCGTTGGGCGGGCCCGCGGGCGCGGGCTCGGGCGTGACGGGGCCGACGGCCGCAGCGGGCGATGTCGCCGGCCCGGTCGCGGTGTCGCGGGACTTCGCCCCCCCGCAGCCACACAGCAACGCCGCGGCGATGAAGCTCGCGGCGAGTCGGAACGACATGGTGCGACGGTTCACGCCCGCTCGGCCCGGTTCCCGTTTCCGCCGCGCTTGACGTCCCGGCGTACACTTGAGAGGGCGCCTCTGAACAAGGCATCATTCTCGGGCATCGTGGCGAGGGAAATCGCCCGAGAACGGACACTTTATCAGGATCGCCACAGTGGATTCCTCGTTAGGTGAGGCGTCCACACGCAGATACGCCGCTGCCCGGAAAGGTCGAGAGACCCCGACGTGGTTGACCAGGCTCCGCCGAATCAAGGCGGCGCTCAATGCGGCTGACACCGGAGGTTCGCTTCGCTGTCGATGGCGTGTGGTGCTGAAGCTCGACGTTGAGGACGTGGTTTCGGCGTTTCGGCGCCGAATTGCGCCATCGCGCCGAGCGACCGGACGGGGGATACCCCGAACCGGTTTTTTCTTGGAGAGGGGGTGAGCAGCAATGGCATTCCACGACGGATTCGTGTCCCAGCTCGTCGGCCGCTCCGCGGTCGTCGATCGCGGCGGCACGCGCGAAACCGTCGGGCGCATCGCCGACTTCGTCGTCGAGCATCCGGAGGACACGTTCCCGCGCGTCGACGCGTTCGCGGTGAAAACGCGCGACGGCCGCAAGCTCGCGCCGATCGCGACCGTGCTGGAGATCGCCGACGACGGCACCGTGCTGCTCTCCTCGGCGCCGACCATCGACGCACCGCCGGACGACGAGACGCTGTACTTGGTCGAGGACCTCTTCGACAAGCAGATCGTCGACGTCGACGGCCGCAAGGTCGTGCGCATCAACGATCTCGAGCTCGCCCGGACGGCCGGCGCGATCCGCGTCGTCGCGGCCGACGTCGGCCTCGCGGGCCTGCTGCGGCGGCTCGGCGGCGGGCGCATCGCGCCGGGCCTCATCGCGCGCATCCCGCGGTCGCTCATCGCGTGGGACAACGTCGCACCCCTGCACGATCTCAACCCCGATCAGATCCGCCTCTCCGTGAGCCAGCACCGGCTGTCGCGCATGCGGCCGTCCGATCTCGCGGGAATCATCAGCGAGCTGTCCGCGCAGGACGCCGCGCGCGTCGTCGGATCGCTCGACGACGAACAAGCGGCCGACGCGCTCGAGCATTTGGATCCGGACCGGCAGCGCACGGTCATCGACGATCTCGGGACGGAACGCGCCGCCGACATCATCGAGGAGATGGACTCCGACGACGCCGCCGACTTGCTCGGCGAGCTGTCCGCGGACAAGCAGATGGAGCTGCTCGCGGAGATGGAGCCGCAGACGGCCGAAGAGCTGCGCGAGCTCGTCGCGTACGACGAGGACACCGCGGGCGGCCTGATGACGACTGACTTCTTCTGGGTGTATCCGCACCGCACGGTGACGGCGACGATCGCGAAGATCCGCGAGCTCGCGCCGGAAACCGAGTTCATCTACTATCTCTACGTGACGGACCAGTCGCAGCAGCTGCTGGGCGTGCTGTCGCTGCGCACGCTCCTGCTGGGCGCTCCGGACGCGACGATTCATAGCATCATGGACACCGATCTCGTGACCGTGCGTACGGACACGTCGGCCGAGGACGTCGCGGCGACGATCGCGCGGTACGACATTCTCGCGTGCCCCGTGACCGACGAGCGCGGAACGATGCTCGGACTCGTCACCGTCGACGACGCGATCGACGCGATCATTCCCGAGCGGCTCACCCGCAAGCTGCCGCGTTTCACCAAACGCGCTCAGCGCCGCCGCGCCGAAGCGCCGAGCTAGGACCTCACCATGCGACGCCCGTGGCGAACGCTCATCGCGTTCTTCGCCGTGCTGGGGCCAGGCTTCATCACGGCGTCGGCAGGCAACGATGTCGGCGGCATCGCCACGTACTCCGCCGCCGGCGCGCGGTTCGGCTATGCAACGTTGTGGACGCTCGTCGCGCTGACCGTCTCGCTGATCGTGGTGCAGGAGATGGCGGGGCGCATGGGCGCGGTAACCGGTCAAGGCCTGGCGGGACTCATCCGCGAGAACTTCGGCTTGCGCACCACGCTGTTCGCGATGGCCGCGCTCTTCTTCATCAACACCGGCATCGCCGCGACGGAGTTCGCCGGCATCGGCGCGGCGTCGGAGATCTTCGGCATCTCGCGCTACTTCGCCGTACCGATCGCGATGCTGGTGGTGTTCTTGTTCGTCCTGCGGCTTCCGAACAAGATCGTCGAACGCATCTTCGTCGCGCTCTCGCTCGTGTACCTCAGCTACGTCGTGTCGGGCGTGCTCGCGCACCCGGACTGGGGTCAGGTCGCACGCGGTACGTTCGTACCGACCATTCAGCGCGATCCGGCGTTTCTGGTCACCGTCGTGGGGTTGATCGGCACGACGATCTCGCCGTACATGCAATTCTTCTTGCAGTCCGCGGT
>JAXDMA010000031.1:0-12399 GCA_034666305.1 Vulcanimicrobiota bacterium | reverse complement strand
AGCTTCGGCGCGTAGCCGCCTTCGTCGCCGACCAGCGTCTGATGGCCCTTGTCGTGCAGCATCTTGCCGAGCGTGTGGAACACTTCGGAACCCCAGCGCACCGCTTCGGCGAACGTCGGCGCGCCGACCGGCACGATCATGCACTCCTGGAACTGCAGTGCGCCTTCGGCGTGCTTGCCGCCGTTGATCACGTTCATCATCGGCACCGGCAGGGTCGCCGCCGACGGCCCGCCGAGATACCGGTACAGCGGCACGCCCAGCGACACCGCCGCCGCGCGCGCGACCGCGAGCGACACGCCGAGCAGCGCGTTCGCGCCGAGGTTCGACTTGTTCGGCGTGCCGTCGAGTTCGATCAGCATGCGGTCGACCTCGCGCTGCGACGTCGCGTCCGCACCTTCGATCGCCGGGCCGATGATCTCGTTCACGGCGCCGACCGCTTTGAGCACGCCTTTGCCGCCGTAGCGCTTGGGATCGCCGTCGCGCTTCTCCACTGCTTCGTGCGCGCCGGTCGATGCGCCCGACGGTACCATCGCTTCTTCCACCACGCCGAACGACGTCGCGACGGCGACGGCGACCGTGGGGTTACCGCGCGAGTCCAGCACTTCGCGCGCGCGCACGCTTTCGATCAGCGGGCGCCCGCCGCCGCGCAGCGACTCGATCGACATTACTTCGCGGCGACCCACTCGCCGAGCACGTGGCCGCGCGGGAACAGCTCGCCGTCGTTGAAGAAAATCGTCACTTCGCGCGCCGCGGATTCCGGCGAGTCGGAGCCGTGCACGAGGTTGCGGCCGATCGTCTGACCGTAGTCGCCGCGAATCGTGCCGGGCGTCGCCTTGATCGGGTTCGTCGCGCCGATCGTCGACCGGCAGCCTTCGATCGCGTCCTCGCCTTCGATCACCATCGCGACGATCGGCGTCGCGGTGATGTAGCCGACGAGCCCCGCAAAGAAACCCTTGCCCTCGTGTTCGGCGTAGTGGCGCTTCGCCTGTTCCTCGGTCACCTGCAGCATCTTCAGCCCGAGGATCACGTAACCGCGCCGTTCGAAGCGCGCGAGGACTTCGCCGACCAAGCCGCGGACGACCGCGTCGGCTTTTGCAAGAATCAAGGTTCGTTCGACTGCCATAGCGGAGGGGCTATACGTGCCGGACCATGCTGCACCTTGTACAGGGCGCGAAGCGCCACGCTCGCTTGACGTCGCGCGCGTACGCGGTGCCCTAGCAGGGACACGCTTCGCCGACGTGCGCGCCATGCGCGAGACGGCGAGCACCAACGACGACGCGGCAGCCCTGCTCGGCGATCCGTCAGCCGCGGGTGCGACGTTGGTCGCCGAATTTCAGACGGCCGGCCGCGGCAGAAAGGCCGGCCGCAGCTGGATCGCTCCGGCCGGCAGCGCGCTGCTGTTCACGACGATTCTGCCGGTCGCGGTCGCAACGGATGCGCTGTGGGCTGTGCCGTTCTGGGTCGCGCTCGCGGTCGCGGACGGCGTTGAGGAGGGCTGCGGCGTACGGCTGGACCTGCGCTGGCCCAACGACCTGGATCTCGGCCCGCGCAAAGCGGCGGGCATCCTCTGCACGTCCCGCGTGCTCGGGGCCGCGGCGCACGTCGCCTGCGGCGTCGGCCTCAACGTCCTCCGCCCCGCTGATCCGCCGGCGATCGAGCCGCCGCCGGCGTACCTCTCGGACGCCGCACCGCTCGTGGAGCGCGAAGCCGTGCTGGCCGGAATCCTCGGCGCGATGGACGGCCTGCTGGATGTCCTCGACCGGCCGGCCGACGTCGCGCGAGCGTGGGAAGAGCGCGCGGCGCTGCGCGGGCGCCCCTACCGGGTGCGGCTCGACGCTGACGGCTCCATCGTCGCGGGATCGGCGGTGCGCCTCGATCGCGAAGGCGGGCTCGTCATCGCGCACGACGGCGGCGAAACCGTGGTGCACTTAGCCGACGCACGGGTCGTCGAGTAAACCTCGGGCGAGGTTACTTCGCCACGCCGCCCAGCGTGACGTTGGCTTTGCCCAACACCGCGATCGCCGTCGCTTCGAACGTCGGATCGACGCTCAGCGCGAGATTCGCCGTCGCGTTGACGTGTGCGGGCTTGGGGATCATCTTCGCGGCGATCCCGCCGTCCTTGAGCGCCTTGGTGGCGATCATCGTGTCGGCGTTCGATCCGAAGAACAGGATGACGTCAGGCATCGCGTCTTACTTGGAACCGCTCACGAGCTCGTCGAGTCCGGCGGCCACTTCGTTGAGCTCGCCGACGCGCACGATCGCCTGGTGCGTGCGCGACGCCATCTCCGACGCGAGCGTGTCGATCACGATCACGTCGCCGAGGATCTCCGCATTGAGAACGGACGCGGCCAGCACGTTCTCCGCCACGCTGTGCTTGGTGGCGACGCCCCCAACGGCGTGCGCAAACGTCTCCGATTCGGTCGCGGCGTGCATGAGCAGTTCGCCTTGACGCTCCACCGCCGCGCGCGTTTGCGCGACATGGTCGCCCGACACTTCGCTGCCGACGATGACGACGGAGAGCTCCTTCGCGGACGCGCGCACCTGCCGGCTGCGGGCGGCGAGCTGGCGCGCGATGCGTTGCACCACGGGAACCGCGATCGCGAGCCCGATCAGAATGCCGACGAGCCCCCACAGCATGAGCGAAACGAGCGTGTGCTGCTGGACGCCCGTGAACGTCTCGAGCGGCACGCCGAACCAGCGTGACGCAATGACCTGGCCGCGGTCGTTGAGGATCGGCTCGACGCGCGTGAGGTACTCCACCCCGCCCTCGCTGTCGACGCCGTAGAACGTCTGCTTGACGTCGCTCACCTTCGGCGACGCGGCGTCGTCGATCAAGCGCGTACCGTCGGGGCGGGAGATGGAGCTCGACACGAGCTCGCCGTGGAAGATCACCGCGGCCTTGCCGCCCAGCGCGTGCGCGGCTTGATCGACCACGTCGTAGTAATGGTCCATCACGATGCCGCCGTACACGGCGCCGATCGTGCGTTCGTTCGCATCGGAAATCGGCGTCGCGGACACGATGCCGATCCCGTCGATGAGGCCCTCGCGGCCCGACGTCGTCGATTCGATCTGCGGCTCGAGCTGTTCGGGCACGAGCTCGTCGTGCGGCAGCGTCGCGGCGGTGTTCACCGTCTCGCCGGATAGCGCGCGGCCGACGAACGGCGAGTCGAGCTTCGCGCCCGGCTTCCCGCCGTTCGCGCGCGCGATGACCTTGCCGCGCACGTCCACCACCGTGAGAAACGACAGGCCGCCCTGGCGCGCGATTCCGGTGAGCGTCGCCTCGAGCGCCTTCGCGTGCGACGCCGCTCCGCGCCGCACCGCTTCGTTGATCGCGGACTGCGTCACCAGCAGCTTGACCGAGTCGCGCTTGGCGTCCCAGTAGCCGGCGAAGCCCGTCGAGCCGCTGGCCACCTGCTGCGTCGCCAGCCGGTTCAAGTCCGTCGCCATCGTGTTGCGGGCCGCAATCGCGCTGATCCCGGACGAGATCACGATCGCGCCGACGAGCGTTCCGACGAGCTTCGTGCGCAGACCGAGCTTCATACCGGTGTCTCCTGATGCTGATTGTCCGAAATGGTATAACGGCCGAACTCGCCGTCGATCGCGGCGGCGCGCTTGTTCATCTCGTCTACGGATTCGAGGATTCGCTGCGCCGCGGACGTGATCTCGGCGTTGACGTAGGTCAGCACTTCGACCGACGACGCGTTCTGCGACGAGATCGACGTGATCGCGTCGAACGCGTGCGACACCTCGCCTGAGTGCGATGCCATCTGCTTGGTCGCCGCGAGGTTGGCCCCGACCGACTTCGTGATCTCTTCGATCGAGCGGATCACGCTGAACGTGTTCTCCGACATCGAGCGCGTCACCGAGCTGATCTGGCCGATCTGCTGGTTCGCGTCCTTGACGGTCGAGACGATGTCGCGCAGCGCGTCGGACGCGCTGTCGGTGGATTTCACGCTGTCGTCGAGCCGCGCGTCCAGGCGCGTCATGGCGTCGGCAACCTGCGCGATGACGGATTGCGTGGAGCCGATGTGCGCGGCGATCTCCTTGGTCGCGCGCCCGCTGCCGTCGGCGAGTTTGCGGACCTCGTCCGCGACGACCGCGAAGCCGCGGCCGTGCTCGCCCGCGCGCGCCGCCTCGATCGCCGCGTTGAGCGCGAGCAAGTTCGTCTGGTCGGCGATCCCGTCGATCACCTTGACGATGTCGCCGATCTGGTCGGAGTTCGCGCCGAGGCGGCGGATGTCGGCCGCGAGCTCGTCGATGGTCGACTTGATGGTCGACATCGCGTCGACGATGGTGTGGATCGCCGTGCCGCCGCGATCGGCCGTGAGCGTGGTCTCCGACGAGATCGTCAGCAAGGAGTCGACTTGCGCGGCGACTTCCTCGATCGACGCGGACATCGTCGAGACGTCCAGCGCGGTCTGATCGAGTGAACGCCGTTGCTGCTCGGCGGAACCGGCCAGCTCTGAGATGGCGTCCGTCATGGAACGTACTTTGAGCAGCGCGCCGTCGACAATGTGCGACTGCTCGCGAATGCCGTCTTCGAGCTGCTTCTGCGCGATCGCGCCGCCTTCGATGACCGCCAGGGACGATGACGCGGTGGTTTGCAGGTCGCCGCCCGCGCTGCCGAGCCGCTGCGCTTCGTCGTGCATCGTGCCCAGGAAGTCGCGCATGCCGAACACCAGCGTGTTCAGCCCGATGCCCAGTTCGGCCAGCGGACCCTCGGCTACGGCGAGGTTGCCGGTGAGGTCTCCGCGGGCGACCTCGTTGACCCCCATGGTCAGCGCGGCGATGTTCTCCTCGAGCCCCGCCATCGCGTCGGCCTTGGCCGAACCCGCGGCCGGTGCGTCGGACAGCCAAGCGAGCAGCACGCCGGCCATCAGCACGATTCCCACCCCGGCCGCCGAGGTCGCAAACGCTCCGTGGCCGCCCGCAGCGTACGCCGCGAGCGCCATGGCGAGGGCCAACGTTGCCGCGCCGACGGCGAATCGCCCGGCAGGCGTGGCGCGGCGGCGGATGAGCAGGAGTGGCGCCAGGGTCAATCTCAACGGGTCCTCGGCCAATGACGAAAGAGAGCGGGTCCGTGCACACCACACGATCCGTCTTTACAGGCATCGGACGTTGTCCGGCCGCTCGTTAGCTTTTGGGGAAGCCCTTTTGCTACGCCGGGCGGTTCGCGCGGCTGCGCCGCTCGCAGGTCTCGCAAAAATGCGAGTACTTGTTGTCGGTGTCAAAAACCGAGTTCGAGTAGTACATCGCGCAACGCGCGTTATAGCAATGTTTGAGGCCCAGCGCGTGGCCGATCTCGTGGACGCTCTCCTTGAGCAACCGCTGGAACAGCGCGTTTTCGTCGGCGGCATCGCCGTAGAGTTCCGAGCGCAGCCGGTGCAGCGACACGATGGCGCAGCGCTGCGTCTCGCTGGCGGATCCGAACACGAACTGGTGCGACGTTTTGTAGAGGTCGTAATCGGTGACCCCGAGGACGAGGTCCTCGCGCGTGTCGTACGCCGCGCTGAGGCGGCCGACGAGCGAGCCGAAGAACAGCTGACCCCGCGCGCTATTGAGTGCGGACTTGGGGACGGCGAGCGTCGCGCGGACGACGGCCGTCGCGAGGAACCGCTCTTCCAGGCACAGCGCGAGCCGGGTGAGCAATCCTGCGTCGATCGCATTGATCGGAACGATGCTGATCTCGCGCACGGCGCTGGTAGAGGTTCGGTTCGCGCGCGGGCCTGTCCTGGGCGCGGCGCGAACAGCGTGCAGGATGATCGTCGGGATCGGAATCGACCTGGCCGAGGTCGAGCGCTACGCGTTCGGCGAGGAGCAGCGCGCGCGCTTCGCCCGCAAGGTGTATACCGAAGAAGAGATGGCGTACGCCATGCGCAAGCGCAACTGGCCCGAACGGCTCGCGGGCTTCTTCGCGGCAAAGGAGGCCACGCGCAAGGCGTTCGGCCACGCGATTCCGTGGAACGCGGTGGGCGTGTCGCACGAGCGCAGCGGCAAACCCGTCATCCGGTTGTACCGCGGGTACGAGAGGCTGCTCGCGCAACGCGGCGTTCGCGCAATCCACCTCACGATCACGCACACCGCGACGACCGCGGCCGCCGTCGTAGTGCTCGAAGGATAATGCCGCAAGAATGAGAGCCGTGACCGCGGCGCAGATGCGTGCCATCGACGCCGCCGCCGTTGCGCGCGACGGCGACGTTGCGCTGATGCGCGCGGCAGGTGACGCGATCGCGGGCCTCATCGACCGGTACGCACGCGGCGACGGTCCGGTTGTCGCGATCGCGGGCGCCGGGAACAACGGCGGCGATGCGTACGCGGCGCTCGCGGCATATCGCGGGAAGCGCCGGTGCATGGTGTTCGCGGATGCGTCGGCAAGCGTCAGGAACGACGGCGCGGCGCGGCGCGACGCACGCGAGCGCGCGCGTGTCGCGGGCGTCGAGGAACGGCCGTTCCCGCCCGACGCCGCGACGCTGCGCTATGCGGCGCTCCTGCTCGACGGCGTGTTCGGCGTCAACGCGCGCTTGCCGCTCGACGCGCGCAGCGCCGCGCTCGTCGATGCGATCGCGGCGAGCGGCGCGCCGGTCCTCGCCCTCGACGTGCCCACGGGTATCGACCCCACGACCGGCGCCTTGGGAAACCACGTCGTGCGCGCGACGGCGACGATAGCGCTGGGCCGGCCAAAGCTCGGCTGTCTGCTGGAGCCCGGGCGCGACGCCGCAGGCGAGTTGTGGTGCGCGCCGATCGGAATGCGCGACGGCGATGCGAAAGGCATCGACGATCCGCGCACGGAGGTGCTCACGCCCGCGGAGTTCGCGGCGCTGCTGCCCGCGCGCGCGGGCGAGTCGGACAAGCGCAGTGCGGGCGCGCCGCTGATCGTGGCCGGCTCGACGCAATTTCCCGGCGCGGCAATCCTCTGCGCGTGGGGCGCGGCGCGCGCGGGCGCCGGTTACGTGACGGTCGCCGCGCCGGAAGGCGCCGCGGCTGCGCTGCGCGCGCACCTCGTCGAGCAAGTGGTGGTGACGTATGACGAGCACGATCCCGATGCCGCGGTGCAGACGATCCTCGGGTTGACGAACCGCTGCGACAGCATCGCGGTCGGGCCCGGGCTCGGTTTGTCCGAGGCGTTCGGAATCATCGTCAACGGCGTCATCGGCGGCAGCAGTCTGCCCATCGTCGCCGATGCGAGCGCGCTGTACCACCTCGCCAAACGGCTCGACGCCTATCGCGACAAGCCGCTCGTCATCACGCCGCACACCGGCGAGTTCGCGCGCATCAGCGGCAAAGGCACGATCGCGCCGGGCGACCGTCTTGCGCGCGTGCGCGCGTTCGTCGACGAGCACGGCATCGCGACGCTGCTCAAAGGCCGCTCGACCTTGATCGCCGGCCGCGATGTCGCGCACGTCAACCCGACCGGGACGAGCGCGCTCGCCACCGCAGGCACCGGCGACGTGCTGACGGGCGCGATCGCAACGCTGCTCGCGCAAGGGTTGTCGCCGCTCGACGCCGCGCGCGCGGGTGCGTATTGGCACGGCCGCGCGGGACAGGTCGCGTCCGCCCGGCGCGCGCGCGGCGTCATTGCGCGCGACGTCGCCGAAGCTCTTGGCGAAGCATCCGTGATCGAGTCGCAAGACGACGCGGTCCTGCGCATTTCCTAACGGCCGATTACCGCGAAAATTTCGGCCGACCCCTTGACGCGCAGACGCGACGGCGTGATAGCCTGGCGTGGGAACATGCAGAAAACGATGCAGCACGAGATCGTCCTGCCGGAAACGCGGCCGGAGACGGAGTGGCTACGCGGCCGGGCGGTCAGGAAGATGAGCCCGCAGCGAGACCACGCCCTCTTGCAAAAGTGGTGGCTCATGCGTCTCGACACGTGGGCCGACGGACGAGGTGAGGTCGCAGCGGAGTGGCGTTTTCGCGTGGCGCCGCCGGGCGAGGCCATTCGGCCGCTGGTGCCGGATGTTTCTTACCTGTCGTACGAGCGGATGCGCGATGCGACGGTCACGGAGATCCAGTCGCCATTCATCGCTCCTGACATCGCCGTGGAGATCCGCTCGCCCGGTGACAACCGGCGCGATATCGAGGCGAAGGTCGACGTCCTTGTGCGCGCCGGAACCGGTGTCGTGATCATCGTGAACCCAAGAACGCGCACGGTGTTGGCGCAGGACGGTATGGCGCGCCGCATCTTCTCGAGTGACGAAACGTTCGAGCATCCCGGCGTGCCGGGCTTCACGTTCGCATTGACGGAGATGTTCGATGCGCTGCGCTTGCGCCGCCCGAGCTGAGCGCTAACCGCCCGCTTCGAGCAGCTCGCGCAATCCCGCTTCGTCGAGGATCGTGATGCCGAGCGATTCCGCTTTCGCGAGCTTGCTGCCCGCTTCATCGCCCGCCACGACGTAGTCCGTCTTCTTCGACACCGACGACGACACTTTGCCGCCCGCCGCGACGATAAGCTCCGCGGCTTCGTCGCGCGTGAGGCTCGGCAGCGTGCCCGTCAGCACCAGCGTCTTTCCCGCCAGCACGCCGACGGGTTCGCGCGGGCGCAGGGGCGCCGTCATATCGACGCCGGCCTTCTTCAAGCGGGCGATCATCGCGCGATTTGGCGCCTGGGCGAAGAACAGCACGACGCTGCGCGCAATCTCCACGCCGATCCCTTCGCTCGCGACCAGCTGCTCTTCCGTCGCCGCGGCCAGCGCGTCCATCGTGCCGAAGTCGCCGGCGAGGATCGCCGCGTTTTGCGCGCCGACGAAGCGAATCCCCATCCCCGACAGCAGCCGCGCGAGCCCGCGTGACTTCGAACTCTCGATCGCTGCCAGCACGTTGGATGCCGACTTCTCCGCCATGCGCGGCAGCGTCAGCAGCTTCGCAAGGTCGAGCTGGTAGATCTCGCTGACGTCGTGGACCAGGCCGCTGTCGATCAGCGACGCCGCCAGCTGATCGCCGATCCCCTCGATGTCCATCGCACCGCGCGAACAGAAATGCCGCACGCGCTCGACGAGCTGCGCCGGACACGACGCGTTCGTGCAGCGCGCCATGGGCTCGCCTTCGGGGTGGTCCACGTCGGCGCCGCACACCGGGCAACGATCCGGCAACGTATACTCCGGCAGCTTGCCCTTGCGCAGCTCGAGCACGGGGCCGACGACGCGCGGGATCACGTCGCCCGCCCGAATCACGGTGACGACGTCGCCGATGCGGATGTCGTTCGCGCGAATGTAGTCCTGGTTGTGCAGCGTCGCGTTGGCGACCGTCGTGCCGCCGATCTGCACCGGCTCGAGCACGGCGTTCGGGTTCAGCACGCCGGTGCGCCCCACGCTGACGGTGATGTCGAGCAGCTTCGTGCGCGCCTCGCGGGCGCGGAACTTGTAGGCGATCGCCCAGCGCGGATCCTTGCCCGAGGTCCCGAGCTTCGCTTGCAGTGCCAGATCGTCGACCTTCACGACGACCCCGTCGATCTCGTAGTCGAGCGTCTCGCGCTTCTCTTCCCACTGCGCGACGAACGCGACGACGTCCCGGATCGAGGGCACCGCGTGCGCGTGCTCGTTGACGCGAAAACCGAGCGCGCGCAGGTACGCCAACAGCTCGTGCTGCGAGCGCGGCGGTTCGTCCGTGTCGATCTCGCCGACGGCGTACGCATAGAACGACAGCTTGCGTTCGGCGGTCATCTTCGGATCGAGCTGGCGGATCCCGCCGGCCGCGGTGTTGCGCGGGTTGGCGAACGTCGGCAGCGCGCGCGCGGCCCGCCCGGCGTTGAGCTTCGCAAAGTCGCTCTTGCGCATGTATGCCTCGCCGCGCACGTCCACGTGGCGCGGCACGGGCACCTTGCCGCCGCGCAGCGCGAGCGGGATGGTGGGGATGGTGCGCAGGTTCGCCGTCACGTTTTCGCCGGCGCTGCCGTCGCCGCGCGTGCCGCCCGCGGTGAGCCGCCCGTCGTCGTACCGCAGCGACACCGCGAGCCCGTCGATCTTGAGCTCGCACGCGTACGCGACGTCACCGTCGATACCGCCGAGCTTGCGCACGCGCGCATCGAACGCCAGCAGTTCTTCTTCGCCGAACGCGTTGCCCAGCGACAGCATCGGCCGCGCGTGCACGTACGGCGGAAATCCGCTCGACGGCGTGCCGCCGACGCGCTGCGTCGGCGAATCCGGCGTCAGCACTTCGGGATGCGCGAGCTCCAAATCGAGCAGCTCGCGCAGCAGCGCGTCGTAATCGGCGTCGCTGATCTGCGGGTCGTCGAGGACGTGGTACCGATGATTCGCGTCTTCGAGCTGGGCGCGCAGCTCGCGCGCGCGCTTCTCGAACGCCTTCAGCGCCACGGTTTGGGCGTAGCCACCTGCACCGGGTAGCCGTCAGGATCCGCGATCACCGCGATCCGGCCGAAGCTTTCGTCGTGCGGCTCCTGCAGGATGCGCACGCCTGCGGTGCGCGCGTCCGTAACGAACTTGTCGACGTCGTCGACGGAGAAGCCGAGCTGCAGCGAGCCCGGCTTGACGGTGAGGCTTTCGCTCGCCGGATGCAGCCCGAGCATCCGCCCGTCGCCGAGATCGAAGTCGACCCAGTGCGGTGCGGCGTCGGTGCGGAGCTTCAGGTCCAGAATGGTCCGATAGAACTGTTTCGAGCGCTCGAGGTCGGCGCAGACGATCATCGCGAGAGCAAACCGGGCCACGAGGTCGGCTTCGACGACCGCGCCGCAGGTCCGCCGCCCGCGCCGGGGAGAAAACTGCGCGATGCTTCCCCGCCGCGCGTTTATCGCCGGAGGCGCCGCGCTCGCGTGCGCCGGCTGGTCGTCGAGGGCACGCGCGTTCGTCGACACGACGAGCGCCGGCGGTGCGCCGCGCACGTCGGCGGAACAGGCGCACACGATCCTCGATGCCGTCGCCGTCATCACCGCGACGCAGCTCGCCGTGCGCACCGTGTGGCGCGCGCCGGGACCGTTTCCTCCGCTGGCGCCGATCGCGTGCTACGTCGCGCGCGGCCACGATCCCGACTACCCGGACGACGCCGTGATTTGGCTCAACGTGGACCATCCCGAGCTGAAGAGCCCGCGCGCCGCGCGGCTCACCGACGAGATCCCACTGCTGACGGAGCTGCTGCTGGCATCGGCGGACGTCCGGCCGCGCGGAGCGCCGTCGCTGGGCCTGGAGAACCTCGATTCCATCAAGCGGCGCTCGACGGCGACGACGCTCGCCGGCAAGGTCGCCGTCATCGCGAAGTATTCGCCGTACGCCACCGTCAGCGACGCGGAGTTCGCACGCCTCGCGTTTCCGTACGCCGTGCTGCGCCAAATGACGCCCGGGATCGACGGCGTCGCGCGCGTCATCACCCGCGCGTCCGAGATGCCGCGCGAAGAACCGTACGCGGCGTACGCGGGACGCGGCGCCGTGCACGTCATCGCACCCGGAACGTTCGATTCGCCGGCGGGAAAACAAGCGCTGGTCCGCGCGTTCGTGCTGGCAACGGCGGACGCGCAGCCCGGCGAAAGCGCGGTCAAGCGCGCGTACCAAGCCGCTCGCGCCGAAGACGCCGCGCACGGCGACCACTGGGCCGCCCGGCACGCGTTCGCCGCCCCGTACGTTTCACAAGTCACCGCGCTGCTCGGAGAATAAACGCCGCTATGAACGTCGACGCCGCCACGGTTGCCGCACGGCGGCGCGCGTTTCGCGCGCTGCACCAAGGTCCGGAGCTTTTGATCATTCCGAACGGCTGGGACGTCGTCACGTCGCGCATCTTCGAGGAGGCGGGCTTCCCCGCCGTCGCCACGTCGAGCGCTGCGGTCGCGAACGCGCTCGGCTATCCCGACGGCAACGCGCTCGACGTCGATCTCCACCTCGCGACGATCGAGCGGATCGTGCGCGCGCTGAACGTCCCGGTGTCCGCCGACGTGGAGAGCGGATATTCGAGCGACACCGAAGCGCTCGGCGCGTTCATCACGCGCCTCGCGGCAACCGGCGTCGCCGGCTACAACCTGGAGGACGTGAAGGGCGACGGCGAGCTGTATCCGCTCGACGTGGCCGTCGCCCGCGTACGGGCCGCGCGCGCTGCGGCACCAGACGTGTTCCTCAACGCCCGCACCGACATCTACTTGATGGGCATCGGCCCCGAAGAGACGCGCCTCGGACGGACACTCGAGCGGTTGGACGCGTTCGCGGACGCGGGCGCGGATGGCGTGTTCGTCCCCGGCGTGATGGACCCGATCGAGATCGGCAAGCTTTCCATCGGGACGCGCCGTCCGCTCAACGTGCTCGCGGGACCGAATACGCCGGACCGTAGGACGCTGCAGGCGCTGCGCGTGAACCGCGTGAGCGTCGGCTCGGGACCGATGCGCCGCACGCTCGGCGTACTGCGCGCGATCGCGCAGGAGCTCCGCGACGCGGGCACGTTCTCCTACACGCGCGAGCCGAG
>JAXDMA010000030.1:0-22306 GCA_034666305.1 Vulcanimicrobiota bacterium | reverse complement strand
GCGTGCACCGCTAGCGTCGGATCGATCGCGCGGCCGCCCGCGTGGACCGCGCGCACCGCGGCGACCAGTTCTTCGACGGGACGGTCTTTGAGCAGATAGCCTGCGACGCCCGCGTCCATCGCGCGGCGCAGGTAGCCCGGACGCGCGAACGTCGTCACGATGACGACGCGCGTCTTGCTCTCGCGGCGGTGCAGTTCCGCGGCGACATCGAGCCCCGTGAGCAGCGGCATTTCGATGTCCGCGAGCAGCACGTCGGGTTTCAGCTCGTCAACGCGCCGCAGCGCCGTCGGGCCGTCGTGCGCGTGGCCCACGACCTCGATGTCGGGCTCGAGCCCGAGCAGCGCGGCGAGCGCGCCGGCGACGAGTTGCTGGTCCTCGGCGATGACGACGCGGATCAGCGCGCGGCTCCGGTTGCCAGCGGAAGCGTGACCACCAATCGCGTGCCATGGTCGATCGTGCGCACGAGCGAACCGCCGTGCGACTCGACGCGCTCGCGCATCCCCGTTAAGCCGAGACCTTCTTTGGGTGAGCCGCCCACGCCGTCGTCTTGAATCTCGAAGCGGCACGCACCGCCGGCCGTCGCGACGCGCAACTGCACGACGCTGGCGCGCGCGTGGCGCACGATGTTCGTCACCGCTTCGCGGATGGCAAGGGCGAGCACGCTTTCTTGCGGCGCCGGGAGACGGACGTCTTCGGCTTCGCAGTCCACGCGCAGGCCCGCCGACGTGAGTACGTCTCGCGCGTGCTCGAGCTCGTCGGGAATCCCCGTGCCGCGGTAGCCCGCGACCGCCTCGCGCAGCTCGTCGAGCGACGTGCGCGCGATCTGCTCCACCTCGCGGATCTCGGTGACGGCGCGCTGCGGATCGCGGTCCGCGAGCTTCGACGCTAGCTGCGACTTGAGCGCGATCAGCGAGAGCGTGTGTCCCAGCACGTCGTGGAGATCGCGCGCGATGCGCTCGCGCTCCGCGATCTTCGCCAAGCCTTCGATCTGGTCGTACGCCTGCTTGAGGCGCGCGTGGTCGTTTTTTTGCTGCGCGGCGTTGATGCACGCCACGCCGATGATGACCCCGAACACCAAGCCGGAGATCGCGGAGGCCGGCTCGACGTGGGTGAACCACATGATGAGCGCGATGAGCGGGATGTACACCGCCATGATCCGGTACGCGTCGCGTGACGGTACGGCGTACGCGACGAACGACATCGCGTAGATGAAGTACGTCGTCGCGAAGCCGACGGTCGGCGACGCGACGACGCCCAGCATCGCGATCGCCGCGGCATATGTCAATCCGGTGCGGCCGCCGCGTCCGTAACCCAGGAAATAACACACGAGGAAGACGGCCAGAACCGTCAGCTGGAACGCTACCAGGCGCGGCGGCGAGTGGCTGAGGAACAGCCAAACCGGAACGCTGGCCGCGTAGATCAGCCACACGAACGGCATGACGCCTTGTTCGAAGATCGGCAGCCGGCGGCGGACGTCAGCCATACGTGCGCCCTTCGTCGCGCTTCATACCGTATGCTGCCGCGCCCGCACCGGCGACCGCCCACAGCACCAGCACGAGGATGTGCGTCAAGGCAGAGCCGTGGCCCGGACCGATCGTGCCGAGCGCGAGCTGCCCGAGGTGGTACGTGGGCAGGAACGGCGCGAGGTGAGCGATGAACGGCGGCAATCCTTCGACGGGGATCCACAATCCCGATAGGAACGACATCGGCAGGTAAATGACGTTGATGATCGCGGGCGCGGAGTTCGGCCCGGCGACGAAGCCGATCGCGAGCCCGATCGCGCCGAACGGGATCGACCCCAAGATGAGCGCCGCGACGAGCGCGAGCCATCCGCTCGGCGCGAGCCGGACGCCGCCGAACTCGACGGCGAGCAGACACAGCATCGCGACGATCACCGTGGCGAAAGCCATCATGGTCAGCACCTTCGCGATGAAGTATGCGGCGGGCGGCATGGGGCTCGCGCGCTTCACCAGCAGCCAGCCCTGACCGCGCTCCATCGCGACGCTCACGCCGAACGCGAAGAGCGCGCAGCCGACGACGCCGAACGCGCCGAACGTCGCGAGCATGTACGCGGCAACGCTCGTGGTGCCGATGTGCTGCGATCCGTTCATGACGAGCCCGAAGAACGAGTAGAACGCGACCGGAAACGCGAGCGTGGGGATGACGTACGCCGGCAGCCGGGCGAACTTCGTCAGCTCGGCGCGCGTCTCGTTCATGGTGATCTGAGCGATCATACCGTAATCTCCTGGGACGCCGGCGTCCGCGTCAGCGCGAGAAATGCTTCTTCGAGCGGCGTGTCCGCGACGTCGAGCAGCGTGAACGTGGGATCGGTCTGGTAGAGCGCGCGCACGACGGCGTCTGCGTCGTGCGTCGTCAGCCGGATCACGCCGTCCGCACGGCGTATCGCGTCGATGCCGGCGATCGCGTGCAAACGTTCGTCGTCGAGCCCGCTGGTGCAGCGCACCGTCGAACCGCCCGCACGAGCCTTGATCTGCGCCGCGCTGCCCTCGGCGACGATCTTGCCGCCGAACAGCACGGCGATGCGATCGGCGAGCGCGTCGGCTTCGGCGAGATCGTGCGTCGTGAGCAGCACGCTGCGGCCGCGCGCGACGTAACTGCGAATCTGCGCCCACAGCGCGAGACGCGACTCCACGTCGAGCGCCGTCGTCGGCTCGTCGAGCACGAGCGCGTCGGGATCGCCGCAAATCGCGAGCGCGAAGGCGACACGCTGCTTCTGCCCGCCGGACAGCTGGCCGTACAAACGATTCTCCAGACCGCGCAGGCCCGCGATCGTGATGGTCTCGGCGACCGGCAGCGGGTGCGGATAATACGAGGAGAACAGCCGCACGTGCTCGCGCACGGTGAGCGTCGCCGGAACGCCCGAAACTTGCAGCATCGCGCCGACGCGGTTGCGGTTCACCGCCGTACGCGGGCTCTTGCCGAACAGCGTCGCGGTACCGGAATCCGGTGCGATGATCCCGAGCAGCGCGCGAATCGCCGTCGTCTTCCCCGCGCCGTTGGGGCCGAGCAGCGCGAGCGTTTCGCCCGGCTGCAGCGCAATATCGACGTCGTTCAGCGCGGTGATCGCACCGTAACGTTTGGTGACCCGCGCGAGGCGGGCCGGAATCTGCGTGTCGAGCATGAAGTCCTCCGCGCCCATCGTCGCAGGACGGGCGCGGAGGGACCAGACACGCGCGTCAGCCGCTGAGGATGACGAACGTCATGCGCTAGGGGTGCGGCGAGGCGGAAGGAGCCGCCGCCGGTGCGGGCGTTGCGCCCGGGGCGGTGCCGTTGCCCTGGCCCGGGGTCGAGCCGCCGTTGTTCGATGAGGCCGGGTTGTTCGGCGTACCCGGGCCGTTGCCGGCGCCGCTGTTGCCCGGATTCACATTGCCGGGTACGGGCCGCGTCTCCGGCGGAGCGAACGGCGTGAGGTTGTGCGCGGCCAGATAGTTCTGCGTGAGCTGCAAGTGCTGCTGAACGGTCGGGATCAGTTTGGTCGCGAGATCCTTTAGCCCCATGGTCTGACCGTTCTGCACTTCCCATTGCAGCAGGCCCAGCGCGCGGCGGTGCGCCGGCTCTTGCAGGCGCATGTAATCATTGTCGAGCTGCGTCCCTGAATCGCCCTCGAGAATCGAGAGGGCGCGCCGGCCCGGTCCGCTCGTGCCGGTGTCGCGCGGCGTGGGATACAAGTTCGTCCCGCGGGTCGCGGCTTCGAGCGCCACCGCAGCGCTGCTGTGATCGTCGATCATATGCTGCGCGAACCCGTGCACCGTTGCATCCTTCGTTCGGTTGACGACGTACTTGGCCGTATTCAACTCGCCGGTGTTGGCCGCATCGAGCATGCGCACGAAGTCGGCCTCGTTGGCGGGCATGCGCGAGCCCGGACGATCCATGCCGGGACCCGGCGGGGCATTGGGCGGCGGCGTCTGTGCGCTCACGGCCAGCGTCGCTGCGGCGAACCCCGCGACGGCGACGAATGCGGCGAGCGCTCGGGCGCTAGTGGTTTGCTTCACGTGCGTGTTCCTTGCAATAGAGTTCGAACGACTCTTTGTCTCCTCGAACGAGCACGTCGAAACTCGGTCGCTCGCGCAGCGGCCGAGACGGGGCTAGTCGCCCGTGCGGCGTTCCGTGCCGGGCGGCGGCGCGAATCGTCCCTTGGCGCTGTGCCATAGAACGTCGTTCATGGTGCGCGCGTCGACGCGATCGGCGCCGGAGAGATCGAAACGTGCGCTGTCGGCGGCCCGGTACGCGGCTGCCCCATTTTTCAGATGGACGTCGATCTGGGCGGGCAACGCATCGAACGGCGTGAGGTCCGGCGCCGCTTTGAACGCGGCCGACAGCGGCGCCGCGCCTGCGTCGTAGGCAGACATCGGCGGCAGGCCCAGCAGAATCTCGATCGTTCGCAGCACCGACGCCTGCGTGTACATCGCGTGCTGTACCCCGCCCGCGGCATACGGCGAAATCAAATAGAACGTGGAACGCTGCTCGTCCACGTGGTCGGGACCGTTCTGCGCGTCGTCCTCCACGACGAAGATCGCGGTACTGCTCCAGTCGGCCGAGTGCGAGACCGCTTCGACCAGCTTGCCCACCGCGAGATCGTTGTCGGCGACCATCCCTTGCGGCGTCACCGATCCGGCTCGCGTCCCCGCCGTGTGATCGCGCGGAAGAAACACGATCTCGAGTTGCGGCAGCGTCCGCGTTGCTTCGTACGCGTCGAACTCGCGCTTCCACTCGGCGAACCGCGTCATGTCCTCGACGGTCATGTCGAACGTCGGATAGCTGCGGTCGGTGTTGCGATCGAGGGCGCGATGCATGGACGACACCGGCGTCGCTCCGTTGGGCGGCGCACTCACCATCTCACCGTAATTGCGCAGCGAACGACCGTGCCGCACCGCATCGTCCCACAGGTAACCTGCATGCGGGACGGACGGTTCGGCACCATCCTCGAAGTCGTAGAACGCCCTGCGGTTGGCGTAGTTTTGCGGCCACATCTTTTCGGTGTAATCGTTGGCGAACGCGGCGTCGGACCAGTTATGGCCGTCGGCGCTGACGTGCGCGTTCTCGAAGAACCGATCGAACACGCCGAAGCGCTTGACGATCGCGTGCAGGTTGGGCGTGATCTTCTCTCCGAAAATCGTGAGGGACGGGTCGCCGTCGGCGCCCGCGACGTCGCCCAGCACCTGATCGTACGAGCGATTCTCCTTGATCACGTACAGAACGTGCTTGATCGGCCCGCCGGCTCGGACGACGGCGCTCGCGGGGACGCTCTCGTGCTGCGCGAGCTCACGCACGTCCGCGACGCCGCGCGCAAGCGCGGCATCGTCGGGGAGCGCGATGCGCCGGATCGAGCCGACGAGATTGTCGGCGACGTAGTCGGCGTCGCCGGACCCGTTGGCACGGAACCGCGGGTTCGCGTGACCGGACTCGCCCTTTCCGTTCGCGACGAAGAGCACGCCGCGCGCGCGGTCGACGGCGACCGCGGTCGGGTACCAGCCGGCCGGGATCGCGCCGAGCGGCGTCAGACCCGCCGGCGTTGCGCGGAACACCGCAACGGCGTTCGCGGCGCCGCAGCTGACGTACAGCTGGTCGCCGTCGAGAGTCAGGCCGTTCGGTGACGTCCCGACGGCATCCGTGCGCGCGAACGGCATGCGGGCTCGCTGCACGACGCGATTGGTCGCGGTGTCGATGACGGCGACGGCGTCGTCATCGCTGATCGCAACGTAGAGCGCGCCGCCGTTACCGCCGGCGAGGGCGACCGGATGCAGTCCAACGCGGATGCGCGTGCGTTTGGCGCCGGCGAACACGTCGACGAATTCCGATCCCCGCTCGGCAACGTACAGGCTGCCGTTGCGGCCGTACAAGACGGCGGCGGGGTGCCGCCCGGCATCGATCGTCTCCGTCTGAATCCCGGCGGCGGGATCGACGATTGAAATGCGGTTCGCGAGGTCGCCCGCGACGGCGAGTCGCCCGTGACGGTCGCGCGCCAGCGCCACCGGATAAAACGGCGCCGGCAGCGCGACGATGTGATCCAGCGTTCCGGTGTTCGTGTCGATGTGAGCGATCGTTTCGTGAAACGTCCCGGGCGAGGCCACCCAGACGCCGTCGCCCGATTCGTCGCGCAACGGCGAGCCGTACGCACCGGCCAGCGGGACGCTGCGGATCTCCCGCAGCGTCGTTGCATCGAGGACGCGGAGCGCCGGCTTGCGGTGACCTGCTTCGAGCTCGAACAGACGCGAACCGTCGCGCGAAAGCACGAGCCCGGTCGGCAACGTACCGACCGTGGTGGTGGGACCGTCATTCGCGCGAATCTTCCATCCCGTGGGCAGCGTCGTGACCAGCACGGCCGCGGAAGCGGCCGTGGCGAGCGCCGACGCCGCGCACAGAGCGAACGCCACCGAGCGAACGCGCATCCCTAGTCGCCCAATCCGACGTTCGCGCGCGATGGAACCGTCTTCCCCGACTCGTAATCGCGCACCGGAACGCCCGGATACCCCACCTTCGCGTCGCCGCTCGCGGTCCACGCAGCGACGATCAGATCGCGCATCTCCGCGGCGCCGGCCGCGAGCCGTTCGATCACAAGCGCCTTGGCGGCGGGGCTCGCCCCATCGATGCCGCCGGCCGCTTCGAGTCGGTACACGTCGGGCACGTGGCTTTCGGTTGCCGTGAGATACGCGCCCACTTGCGCGAGGATCGGATCCGTCGATGCGGCCAGCGGCGCGACGCGAGCGGATACGAGATCTTCCGTCGCGACCGCACGGACAAGCGCCGTCTCGAAGCGCGCGTGGATCGTGGTGGAGTCGGAAAAGTTGTTCGGGTTGGGATAGTGCGTGCGCGGCTCTTTGGTGCGAAAATCGAATTGGTTCCAGCCGTTGAAGTGCACGCTCACGTGCAGCGGCTGCGACGCGTCGCCCACAAAATGACCCCAGTACCCGATGTCGCGCAGCGTCACCGCTTCGCGCACCGTGCGATCCAGCGTGAAGAACTGGCGCTCTTCCGGCGTGGCCGCCTTCGCTTCGCCGACCACGTCGACGCGCCAGTACGCGAGGTCGCGCACGATGCGCTGCCAGCCGTCGGCGATTTGATACGGCAGATAACCCTGCCCGTATTGGTCGGTCGCTGGTTTCGCCGCGCGGAGCGCGTTGTCGTAATCCTTGCGGTCTTTCGGCAGGGCGCTAAGCTTCACGACGCCCGCAACGCTGTAGTCGTCCATCGCGTCGAGATAGTGCCCGGCATTGTCGTCGGTGTCGAGCGGATCGCCGGCGCCTTTGACGCGGTCGGCTTCAGGCCCCAGCAGCGCGATCTCATCGTGCGCCGCCGTGCTGCGCAGAAATGCCGGAACGGCATCCGGCAGCGCGCGGACCGCGGCGCCGTTGACGATGCGGTGGCCCTGCGCGCCCCAGGCGGCGGCGGGGATGGGTGCGGCGGCCAGCGCGGCGCAACACAACACGACGAACGGACGAAAGAACATGCGCCGCGCTTCGCGCGCCGCAGGCACGGTCCCGCTAGCGCGGCCGGAACAGCTCGTCGAGCGCCGCGAGGTCGTCGATGCGGGTGGCCGGCGGCAACGCGCCGACGATCGTCGCGCCGTAGCGCATCGAGGTCGCCCGGCCGTCGAGCAGCGCGACGACGCCGCGATCCGTCGTCGAGCGGATGAGGCGGCCGAATCCCTGTTTGAGCCGTACGATGGCGCTGGGGATCATGTAGTGCTCGAACCCTGAGCGGCCTTTAGCTTCGAGCGCGGCGATGCGAGCCGCGACCAGCGGCTCCGACGGCGAGGGAAACGGCAGCCGGTCGATCACGACGCACGAAAGCGCGTCGCCCACGACGTCGATCCCCTCCCAAAACGTGCCGGTCGCGAACAGCACCGCGTTCTGGGTGGACCGGAACCAGTCCAGCAGCGCCGTGCGCGGCAGGTCGCCTTGCACTTTGGCGGGGAACGGGATGCGGTCGCGCAGCAGCGCGTACACTTCGCGCAACCGCGCGTACGACGTGAACAGCACGAACGCGCGCCCGCCGCTGCGGTCGAGGATCTCTTCGATCAGCGGCGCCGCACGGCGCGCGAAGTCGACCGCTTTCGGGTTGAGCTTCGACGGCGCGACGTAGAGGCGCGCCTGCTTCGCGTAGTCGAACGGTGACGGCGCGACGAGCTGCTGCGCGTCATCGACCCCAAGCGAGCTCTTGAGGAACTCGAACGAGCCGTTGGTCGAGATCGTGGCGCTCGTCAGCACGACGCTGCGCGTGCGCGCGAACAATGACGCGCGCAGGAAGTCGGCGACCTGGAACGGCGCGGCGTTGATCTCGTAGCGCGCGTCGCCGTCGCCGCGTTCGACCCACGCGACGGCCTCGATTTCGTCGGCGGCGACGGCGCCGTTGCTCGCCTGCTGCGCGGCCTTCTCGATGCGGTCGACGGTCGCGACGTGCGCGGCGACGGAGCGCAGCGCGAGATCGCGACGGCGCTCGGCTTCGGACTCATTATCGATCGGCTTGCGCAGCCCGCTCTGCCAGTTCGCGTGCAGCCAGTTCTCGAGACCGTAGAACGACTCGCGCAGCACGGGCAGCATCTCGAACACGCCTTCGTTCGCCGCGACCGGGTACTTGTCGCCCGGCACGCGCGCGAGCGTCTGCTGAAGGCGGCGCATCCCTTCGTCGAGCTCGGCATCATATGCGCCCGGAATCGCGTACGTGCGGTGCAGCTTGCGCATCATGCGGTTCACCGACACGGGCGAGAGCGTCGCCGTCAACGCCGCGGTCGCGTATTTCTCGGCCTGATGCGCTTCGTCGAGGATGACGAAGTCGTAGGCGGGCAGCAGCGCGCCGCCGCTGACGAGGTCGAGAAAGAACAGCGCGTGATTGACCACCACGACGTCGGCGAAACGCGCGGCGTCGCGGCGCCCGAAGAAATGACAATCGGCGAAACGGTGGCAGTATTCGCCGACGCAGTCGTCGGCATCGGCGTCCAGCGTCTCCCAGTCGTCGCTGCGCGGCGTGAACTCCAGCTCGGCGCGGTCGCCCGTCTCGGTGCGTTCGGCCCACGCCCACAACCGCTCGAGCGCGAGCGACGGGGCGATCAAACGCGCGCCGCTCTCCTTCTCGAACTTCGCCTTACAGAGATAGTGATTGCGCCCTTTGAGCAGAACGACGCGCGCCTCGATCCCCAGCGCTTTGGTGACCAGCGGAATGTCTTTGCGCACGAGCTGTTCTTGCAGCGCGATCGTCCCCGTCGAGATCACGACACGCGCGCCGGCGCGCAGCGCGGGGACGAGGTACGCGAGCGACTTCCCGACGCCGGTGCCGGCTTCCACGATCGTGTGCATGTTCTCGAGGAAACCGCGCTGGATCAAACGCGCCATTTGGAGCTGTCCCGGGCGCGCTTCGAACCCGGTGAGGCTGCGCGCGATCGGACCATCGGTCGCGAAGGCGTCGTCGACGAGCTTCATTCGCGCGAGTGCTCGATCGTCTCGGCCGGCGCGGCGGGCGCGGGCGGAGGCGGGGGGACGAACGTCGCGGCGTACTGCTCGGCGAACGCGCGGCGCCCCTTGACGAGTACGAGGCCGGCGAGAAAGCCGGTGATCAGCCCGCCGACGTGCGCCGCCGCGGAGATGAACGGAAACGCGAACGTCAAGCCTAGGTTGAGGATGACGACCGGCACGATGCTCTTGAGCATCGCGCGCCCCTGCGCGCCGAGCCGCAACGCCACCGCGACGAGCGCGCCGATCAGACCGTAGATCGCGCCGCTGGCGCCCAGCCCCGGAATCGTGTACTCGCTGAAGTACACGACGCTTAGGCCCGCACCGAGGATCGAGATCGCGTACAATGCGGCGAACCGTGCTTTGCCAAAGACGTCCTCGCAAACCGTGCCGAGCCACAACAGCCCGATCATGTTCAGAATGATGTGCCAGTCGTTGCCGTGCAGGAACGCGCTCGTGACGATCCGCCACCACTGGCCGTGCTCCAGCACGAGTTGCGGGCTCAGCCACCCATGATCGTACTCTACGCCGCCGTTCGTCGTTTTCTGCCAGACGTACGCGACCACGTTCGCCGCGATCAGCAGCATGGTTAGCGAGAATCTCACGCGGTCAGCGCTGGGCTCGCCTCCGTCGAGATCGCGATCAGCCGCGCGAGCTCGATCGAGATCGCGGTGCGGCCGCTCGAGCCTTCCACGGTGATCGGGCCGCCGAGCGGGCCGCGCTCGATGATGTCGATGGTCGCGCCGGGCCGCAGTCCGATCTGATCGAGATAACGCAGCGTCTCCGGGACGTCCTCGACCACCTCGACCACACGAACGGTAGTGCCCGGCTGGGCATCGGCAAGTCGCTGCCCGACGCGCTTGGGCGCGCTCAAGTCCGCCGGCGGGATCGGCAATCCGTGCGGGCACACCTTGGGGTCGCCCAGGACCGCCACGAGCCGCTCCTCGACGCGCTCGGAGATCGCGTGCTCGAGCCGGCAGGCCTCGGCGTGGACTTCATCCCACGGCATCCCGAGGATGTCCTGAAGGAACACCTCGGCGAGCCGGTTGCGCCGTATCACGCGCACCGCAACGCGCAGCCCCTTCTCCGTGAGCGCCGCCTGCCCGCGCGCCTCGTACGTCAGATAGCCGTCGGAGCCGAGCTTCTTCAGCATCCCGGACACCGAAGCGGGCGAGACGCCCAGATCGGCCGCGAGTCCCGACGTGGTCACCCCGGGCCCCTCGCGCTCGAGACGATAGACCGCTTCGAGATACTCCTCGGTCGACTCGTCGAAGTGCGTGTGCCCGGCCATGACGATTAGAGGCTTCGACCAGCCGGTGCGGAGTTCCGGGACCGCTCGAACGTTTCGCGCAGCCGCGCCTTGACGGCGGCCGGCGCGAAACACGCCTCGATCGCGTTGCGGGCGAACCGCTCGATGGCGGGCTCGCCGAAGGTCCGCGCGACGTATTCGTACTCCTCGAGCAGCGTCGTGCCGAAGAGCGCGGGATCGTCCGCGTCGATCGTGATCACGCAACCGGCCGCGTCGAGTGCGCCGAGCGGGTGGATCGCATTCGCCGGCGCCGCGCCGGTGAGCCGGTTCGACGTCGGGCAGATTTCGAGCGGGATCCGGCGTGTCGCCAACAGGTCGACGACCGCCGGATCTTCCATCGCCCTCACCCCGTGACCGATCCGTTCGGCATGCAGGACCTCGACCGCTTTCCGCACGCTCTGGGCGCCGGCGGCCTCGCCCGCGTGCACGACGCCGTGCAGGCCGCCCTCGCGCGCGATCGCGTACGCGCGCTCGTAGAGCTCGGGCGGAAAGCGCGCCTCGTCGCCGCCCAAGCCGACGCCGATCACGCCGAGATCCCGCAGCCCCACGGCGATGCGGGCGAACTCCTCGGCGCGCTCGACCCCGAAGTTGCGCGTGAGATCGGCGATGAGCCGGACGTCGATTCCGAGCGGCGCGCCGGTTTCGTCGAGCGCGGTCCGAATCGCCTCGACCGTCTCACGCACGTCGAGCTCTTTGTGGAAGAACGTCCACACCGACGGTGAGATGAAGATCTCGGCGTACACGACGCCTTGGGCGGCCGCATCGATCACGTAATCGTGCGCGATGCGCGCGTAGTCCGCCGGCGACCGCAGCGTCTCGGACACCTTGGCGAACAAAAGTAGGAACTCGCCGAACGTGGCGAACGCGTAGGCACGCTCGGGATGCGCTCGCTCGCCCAGGTCGATGCCGTACTTCGACGCAAGCGCGTGAAAGGTGTCCGCGCGTACGGTTCCTTCCAGGTGGCAGTGGAGCTGAACTTTGGCGAGCGCGCGCAGATCGAGGGCGGGCATCTTGACGATCCTTCGACAGCGATGCTATAGTAACCGTCGCCCGTCGCGGGGTGGAGCAGTCCGGTAGCTCGTCGGGCTCATAACCCGAAGGTCACAGGTTCAAATCCTGTCCCCGCAACCACATCAACAGGCCCAGGAAGTGCAAATTTCCCGGGCCTGTTTATTTTCCGGGTCGGACTTTTCGGACCACGGACGCCGACCACTTCCTCGCCTCCGTCGCCGTGCTCGGTGCTACGGACCTCGCCAGCGAGGCACGCGTCTAACACCGCCGCGCAGACCCGGTCGGTTCGGCATGGTTAAGGCCCACAACAATCGCCGAGATGAACCGTATGGTGGATGAGCCGTCCATCACTATCGAAGCCTGCGCGAACAGTCCACATGGTGTCAAACGAGTTCCAAAAGTGCGGGCGAGGCTCGAAGATGTAAAGGTCCGCTTCGTCGGCCCAGCCCGTTACGCCGTTGCCCCAATATGCGTGGCTGGTTTTTTCCCAACTGTCTCGTTTATGAGCGACGGCATCCTTGTGAAAGATTGCCATGACAGCGTCGCGCGACATTCCGATTGTTAGTTGGTCGTCGATAAGATCCGCACGCTTTGCATAGACCGAACTCTTATCGGGCTGCCAGCCGCCCCAGCCCATAAACTGGGCATAGACGAATGTGAAGAATATCAGCAGCAGTACAAGGAGTACCGCTGCAGCAAGGAGCCAAATCCGAAGCGTAAAACGACGCGCACCCATGCGGTCCTAATGCTCAACCAGCGGGCGCACTTCCTATCTACCGAGTCCGACTCGTTTCGGCGCACTACGGAAATTTCGGCAGGACTCCAGCTCCTAGGCCATCGGCGATTGACAACTGACATCACCGCGCGCCAATCCGGATTCATGACCCGTGCCGAATTTACGAAGTTCGTCGAGGACACCCTCGAAGACGTCATCGGGGTTGCTGAGGAACGGTCCGGGAGACAGCTTCCGCGAGAGATCGCGTTCCAGTGGCTATTTTCGAAAGATGAGCCGCTCCGCTTCGGTATCGTCGCGGCCATCGTCGACCGCGTGTACGTCGACGAGAACGCCATCTACCCGTGCGTCGACATCGGCGTAGGCGACCTTCTCGAGGACGGAACGCCGCTCATCGTCGCGAGCGTCGCCGGTTACCCACCACGCCCTTTTGGCCAGAACTGGACGGGCAAGGCCGGCCCGTTCGTCCGCATCATCGGCGGCCCATTCATGGCGAAGGCCAGCGGCACCAGAACCGATGGAGGACGCAATACGGCGTCGGGGGCGTTCGGCTATTCCATCGTCGACAAGTAGAACGGCCCGGATTTTCGGGACCACACTACCGCCCTTTTTGAACCGTGTCGCGGGGCGACCCGGTGCTTTTGGTCCAAAATCCACTTCTTGGACCTGGCCCCCCCCGCAACCACATCAACAGGCCCAGGAAGTGCAAGCCTCCCGGGCCTGTTGCATTCGGAGACGGTAGCAGGCGCGACAGCCGCGAAATGTCTCGCGCGATGCGCGTGTGGGTTTCCTCCTGGCAACAAGAGTGCTGCGGTGATCCGTTCCGAGTCGGCGGCGAGGTGCGCTGGACGCTTCAGGAGCCCGACCTCGACTTCGCGCGCTCAATCCTCGGTGACGCACTCGCGGCGTCGATCACGCATGATGAAGACCATCACGGCGATCTTCCCGACGACGCTCTACCAACCGTCGGCACCGTCACGGCGATCAAAGTGGTTGCTTGCGCGTACTCGCCGGGGCCCGCTCCACACGAACGCACGCTGTACCCGATCTCCGGTTCGGGCGTCCTGCGCGACCGCGTACAGGTGTCCGGTGCGGTACCGGTAGATGAGGGTCTTCAGCTCGTGGGATATCTTGTCGACATCGAACCGGCGTGACCGGGTGGCACCTACTTTGCGCTCAGCAGGAACAGTTCGACGCGGCGGTTCAGCGCTTTGCCGGCTGAGGTCGTGTTCGGGGCGACCGGCTTCGAGTAGCCGTAGCCGACCGGGACCAGTCTGCCGCGGGCGATGTGGTAGCGCTTCACCAGGTCGTTGACCACCGACTCGGCACGGTGCTGTGAGAGCACCTTGTTATGTGCTTCGCCGCCGTCGGAATCGGTGTGGCCCTCGACGCGGAAACGCCAGCTCTTGTCCTGCTGCATCGCCTGCGCGATCTGCGCGATCACCGGCTCGGACTGTGGTTTGATCGTCGCCTTGTCCACGTCGAAGTGGATCCCGTAGATGCGGATGCGGCGCTGTGATTTGATCTGCTTGACGAGCGCAACCGCAGCGTGCAGCTGGATCGTAGCCTGCGCCGTCTGTCCGCTCCCGCCGTCGCCGTTGACGATGATCGCGTAGCTGCCGGGCTTCGTGCTCGCAGGGATCGTGACGGCGACCTTGAGCGCCTGCGTCGTTCCGTTGACGTCGAACGCGCTCGGCGTTATCGCAGCGCGGAAGTCGCCGCTCGTCGACATCGTGACGTGGCCTTTCCAGCCTTGATTGGCGAGCAGCTCCATCGCGAACTTCGGCGTCGTCGCCTTCCCCGGAACGAACGTCGCGTCGCGGTTCGGCTGGATGACGAACGCGAGCGATGCCTTCTGCGTGCATGGGAGATCCGGCGGTACCGGCTGCGCGAGCTCGAGCATGCGCACGCGCCGGTTCGACGGCACGTCGCCGTCGTCGTGATCGAAGCCGTCGTAGATGATGAGGCCCTTGCCGTAGGGCGCGTACATCTGCATGAACCCGTTGACGTGATTGACGTTCGTGCCGAAGAGGTGTCCGCACCAATGCGGATCGTGCGTGGTCACGGTGTTGGCGTCGCCGAGCTGGTTGCCGTTTGTCGCGTAGACGAGCGGATCGAAGAAGTGCGCTTTATCCGTCTTGTCGGAGGTTCCCAGCGAATCGTCCTCGACCAGGATCAACCGGTCGCCCTTCGCGCCCTGCGCGCCCGGGTTGTTGCTGTTGAACGGATATGGGAGCAGCGAATAGTGCGTCGGCTTCCCGCACATGTCGGCATCGTAGATCAACAGCTTGTGCCCGTTTTCCACCCAGCGCGCGATCGCGTCATTCTGGGCCGGCGCCAGCACGTCGTCCGCGTTGCACACGCCGTTGAGGATCACGGTCGAAGCTCCGGCGAGCTGTGACGCGTCGACCATGCCCGCGCCGAGATGCGTGAATCGAAACGCGGGGGCGTCTTTGACCGCATCGCCGGACGTCGGATACTGCGTCGGTGAGCCGCCGCCGTCGAGAACCAGCACGTTGGTACGGCCCGTCCCTGCGACTTGCGGTACGCAGAACTTCGGACGCTTGGCGGTGCGAACCCAATATGTCGGGCCGCCATTGGCGAATCCCACCAGCATCGTGCCCTCGTCGTTGACGATGTAACTGCCCGACCCGTCGGTGCGCTGCCAGCGCCAGGTTCGGCCGTCGAGCGTGCCCGGGTACGCGTCGCCGAGGTGGCCGTCGAAACACTGCTCGCCGTTGATTCCGTTCGCGCCGATGGTCGCGACCTGCACGTACCACGGGTCGGCGTTGCTCGGCGCCGCTGCGAACGAACCTTGGTCGTACGGCTTGTCGTATTGAACGTACGTCCCGGTGATCGGCACCGCCGCCGGCGATGCGACCGTTCCGAATGCCGCCATTGAGTGCAGCGGAACGCCGGCCCCCGTGCGGTTTACGGTGACGCGAATCCAGCGTGCGCGCTGGCCGTTTAGCGCCACGCGCTGCTCGTCGTCCTTCGCCATCGGCGAAATCGTCGCGACGTCACTGAAGCCGTCGCTCGCGCTCGTCGTCGACACCGCGAACGTCGCGGTCGAACCTTTTCCGGTGTCGTCCTTCGCCGGTACTTGTGCGGCCACGCCCGAGAGCGTCGCGGTCCCGGGCAGCTCGAAAACGAACACCCACGGTCCCGACGCGTTTGCGTCGACCGAAAATCCGGACTGGCCCACGAAGACCGGGCTGTCGATCGAAGCGGGATACGACCGCAGAATCGTTCCGTTTTGCGGCATTAGTAGATTCGCGACCGGCGACGCAGTCGGTGTCGGCGACGGCGCAGGCGACGCTTCGCCCGGGCTGGGCGACGCAGCGTTCACGTCCGCGGCGGGCGTTGCCGCCGCCGACGCCGCGGCGGTGGCCTCGCCGGTTGCCGATGCGGAAGCCGCGGGAGGCGGCTCCGACGTCTGGGCCTGCTGTTTGGAGCACGCCGCTCCGACGACAAGAACGCACAGAGCGACGGATGCGAAAAAGCGCGAAAAGACCACGTTTCGTCCTCACTTGGAGCCCGCTGGCGTGGCGCTTCGCGCGCCCCCGAGCCCGCGCCTCGTTCGGTTGTGCTACCCTCCAAGGGCCATCGGAAAGGAAGGCCCGAGATGAACGCCAGGACGTCCAAGATCTTCACGATTGCCGCCGCGCTCACGCTGCTCGTCCCAGCTCCCGCGCGTGCGGACGGTGCGACCGTTCTCACGAACGGCGTCGCGGAGGGCACGCGCGTGGTCGTCGTGATCAACGGCGCGCATCGCGAGGGCATGCAAATGGAGGGGTACGGCGAGATTACGGACGAGGTCCATCCGGGCCGCAATACGGCGATGGTGCGGTGGACCGGCCCCGTCCAGCGGATCGACTTCAGGATCACGCATTCGACGAGCCCGAACCACGCCGGCGACGTCTTGGTCGTGCGCGTGGACGCGGCGCACGACCCCGCGCTGCGCCGCGCCGGCTCACGAACCTACACGTTTACGATCCCCCGCTGACTCCACCCAGGGACGGCGCGTGTTTCGCGCTGCGCCGGAACGTTACGCGTGCGCCTTTTCGCCGATCACGCCGAGCTCGAGGCCGACTTTTTGGAATGCCGCGAGCGCGCGGTCCAGCTCGTCGCGCGTCAGCGCGCTGGACATCTGCACGCGAATTCGCGCCGTGCCCTCCGGCACCACCGGGAAGCCGAATCCCGTCACGAACACGCCTTCTTTGAGGAGCCGGTCGCTCATCGCGATCGCGAACGCCGTTTCGCCGACGATGATCGGAATGATTGCGCTCGGTCCGGCGAGCGGTCTGAAGCCTAGCCGCTCGAGACCGGCACGGAAATACCGTGTGTTCTCGCGCAGCGACTCGACGAGCGCGCCTTCGGCTGCGAGCAGCTCGATCGCCTTGAGCGCGCTCGCGGCGATCGTCGCCGGTAACGCGTTCGAGAACAACTGCGTGCGCGAGCGCTGCACGAGCGTGTCGACCAATGCTTTCGAACCGGCGACGAAACCGCCCGCACCGCCGCCGAGCGCTTTGCCCAACGTTCCGGTGAGGATGTCGATCTGGCCTTCGAGCCCGAAGTGCTCGATCGTGCCGCGGCCCGTCTTGCCCATCACGCCCGTGCCGTGCGAGTCGTCGACGATCGTCACCGCGTCGTACTTTTTCGCGAGCGTGACGATCTCGGGCAGCTTCGCGATCGAGCCTTCCATCGAAAACACACCGTCGGTGATGATGAACGCCGTGCCTTCGGCGTCGCGCAGCTTCTGCTCGAGGTCGGCCATGTCGCCGTGCTTGTAGCGCGCACGCTTCGCGGCGGCCAAACGGCAGCCGTCGATGATCGAAGCGTGGTTGAGCTCGTCGCTGATGATCGTGTTGCCCGCCGTCGCGATGGTCGGGATCACCCCTTCGTTCGCGGCCCAGCACGACACGTACGAAAGCGACGCCTCGAATCCGAACACCGACGCGATCTTGTCCTCGAGCTCGCGGTGGATGTCGAACGTGCCGCAGATGAAGCGCACCGACGCGGTCCCGGCGCCGTACTTCTTCAGCCCGGCGATGCCGGCAGCGACGACGTCGGGATGATCGGCGAGGCCGAGATAGTTGTTCGACGAGAGTACGATGACGTCGCCGGCCTCTTCCATGTGCACTTCGGGCGCCATCGGGCCGGTGATGTGGCGGAGCCGCTTGTACGTTCCCGCAGCGCGCAAGGCGTCGAGATCGGCGTTGAGGCGGGCTTCGAAGGCGGTGTTCATCGGTGCTCCGTGGACGACGCGAGATGCTTGCTTGCCGTGGTGACCGGGCAGGGACGTGAGCAGGATCATTCGGTGAAAATTAGGCCGTTCTTCCTCTTGACTTCCCCTCGCTGGTGCGATTGTATGGTTCGTACGCGGCGCGTTTGACGCCGCGTGCATCGTGACTGTCGGAAACGGGTGTTCCACGACATGGCGATCAAGGTATTCGTTCGGCAACCGCTCACGCAGACGACCGAACGCGAAGCGCGCATCGTACAAGCCGCGCTCGATGGAATAGGCGGCCTCGTCGGAGAGGGCCGCTTCGCGCTCGAGTTCCTCACGGGAACCAAGGCGCACGACAACGACAGCTTTCGCCAGGCGTTCACGAGCGAGTCCGGCGGCGCGTTCGCGCCGCGCCGGTTCCGCGACACGCGCCTCGCTCTGCTCGCGCGGGCCGACGTGATGCTCGTCGTGCGCACGGGCCTCAGCGAAAGCGGCGCGTTCGAGGTCGCTTACAACATCTACGGCGGCCGCCGGATCCCGATGCTGTTCGCGGTGTGGGACGAAGCCGAGATCAAGACCACGCTGCTGCGCGACCTCGACGACCTCGCGAAGGTGCGTTACGTGCGCTTCTCCGATCCGTCGTCCGTCGCGAGCGAGCTCGCACGCTTTCTCGACGACGTCGTCGTGCCGGACATGACCGCTCGCGGGCGCGCGGTGCAGCCGGCGTTCGACGAGCCGCGCGCGGCGACGTCGTTCCGCGGGGCCCGCCGGGCCGCGCGCGAGCTCGGGTTTCCGGTCGCGGTTCGTCCGTGGTCGGCGCTGCCGTCGCAGTCCGTCGTGGTCGCGGATCTCGCCGCGCTCGTGCGCTTCGTCGAAGGCGACAACGTGGCGATCAACCGCGAACGGCCTCTCATCGTCGAGCGCATGACGGCGCTGCAGGCGCGCGCCAAACAGCGCGTGCGCGTGGAATCGGGCACGTTCGAGCCCGCGGCCGAAGCGTATCTCGACGTCGAGGCGAAAACCGCTTAGTCGAGGTGCAGGACGATCTTCGCGGCTTCGCCTGAGCGCATCAGCGCGAACGCCGCGTCGAAGTCCTCAAAGCGCAGCTCGTGCGTGATGATCGGCGTGAGGTCGACGCGGCCGCTCGTCACTAGCGCCTGCGTCTGGTACCACGTGCGAAACATCTCGCGCCCGTTGATGCCGAGCACGGTGAGGCCCTTGAAAATGATTCGCTCGGCGAGGTTGATCTCCACTTCGTCGGACGGGATGCCGAGCAGCGCAGCGACGCCGCCGTTGCGCACCATCGCGAGGCCGTTGTTGATGGCCTGACCCGAACCGGACATTTCCAACAGCACGTCGACGCCGTCGCCGCCGGTGCGCGCGATAATGTCGTCCACCAAATCCGGCTGCGTCGCGGAGAACGTCGCGTCCGCGCCGACGCGCTTGGCGAGCTCGAGCTTCTGCGGGTTCACGTCGATCGCGAACACCTTCGCGGCGCCCGCGGCACGCGCGACCGGGATCGCCATCAGCCCGATCGAGCCGACGCCGGTGATCGCGACCGATTTGGTCGACACGCCGGCGGCCATGACCGTGTGCACCGCGTTGCCGAGCGGATCGAACACCGCCGCCCAACTGTCGGGAATCGCCGGGTCGAGCTTCCAGACGTTGGACTCCGGCATGCGGATGTAGTCGGCGAACGCACCGTCGGTGTCGACGCCAATGATCTGCACGTGCTCGCAAATGTGCGCCTGGCCGGTACGGCACAGCGTACAGATGCCGCATGCGAGGTGCCCTTCTGCCGACACCCGGTCGCCCACTTGCACGGCCCTTACCGCGCTGCCGATCGCGGCGACGTGCCCCATGAACTCGTGCCCGATCGTGCACGGCGGCTTCACGCGCCGCTCTGCCCAGTGATCCCAACCGTAAATGTGCAGGTCGGTTCCGCACAGCCCGACCGTCTTCACCCGAATCAGCACGTCGTTGGGCCCGATCGACGGCACGGGTATCTGCTGCAGCGTGAAGCCCGGGGCCGCGCTCATCTTGCGCAGCGCGCGCATCGTGTCGGGGATCGCGGACGCGGTCGCCGGTCGCTCGGTAGCCGTCGAAGTCATCGCGGCAGCACTTCGTTCACGACCGGCGGCATCCCGGCTACCGCCGGAACAGCGGGAGCATCGGGACGACGCCTTTCGCCGTGTCGCCCGCGTGCCGGAGATACGTGCGAATGCCGAACGCGTCTTCGAGCGTGCGCAGCAGGGAGTAATGGTTATACGGCGTCGCGTCGCTGACGCCGCGCGGGCCGTGGTTGGTGATGACGACGGTCGCGATGTGACCGCCGCCGAAATTCGACGCGCTGGCCGGATCGCTGCCGCAGCAGCCGGCACGCGTGCCCGAGTCTTCGTCCCATGTGACGACGATCGCGACGTTGTCCGGTTTCGTCCACGCGGGCGATGCCTGGATCTTGCGCACCAGCGTATCGACCATCGCGTCACCGCGCCGGATGACGGCGTTCATGTCGGTGAAGCTGCAATCGGCGGGGATGCTCTTGCCGAGCGCACCGTGCATCTCGTTGCACTGGTTGGGCACGACCAGCGCGAACGCGGGCAGATTTCCCGACGCGAGATCGGCATCGAGCCGGTCGAAACCGACGAGGTGTTCAGCACGGCGCGGATCGAGCTGCGTCGACCGGAAGTTCAGAAACGCCGAATGCTTCGAGGCGTACAGCGCGCCGAGCGCGCCGTCGGCCTCGCCGCCGGGCGCGGTCGCGAACGGAACGAGCGAGCCTGGCGCCGGAATGTCCTCGTAATACCCGCGCCATGACAGACCGGCAGCGTCGAGCTGCGTGCCGAGGTGCGGCGCGTCGACCGTGTGGTTCGCATACGCGAGATCTTTTTCGACCTGCGAGCACTCCGGATTGTAGACGCGCGGTTGACAGAAGAACGGGTCGTCGTCGTGGATTCCGAACGTGTCGCCGCCGACGAGCGCGACGTAATTCGCCTGGCTCGGATGGACCTCGCCGAAGAAGCTGGTCGCCGAACCGTACGTCTTGGCGAGCCGCACGATGGCCGGCGCGTTCGGGCCGTCCATGATCTCCGCGTAGTCCTTGTTCTCTTCGACGATCACGAACAGGTGCGCGTAACGCGGCACCGCCAGATCCCTCGCCGTCGCGGACGTAGCGGGCGCCGGCACCGCCGACATCGTCGCGTGCTTTCCGTGGTCGTCCACCTGCGCACGGAACCACGCATGGATCGCGCTCACCAGCGCGGGGTCGGCCGTCGTGTAGGTGATCGTCGCGCCGTTCGGCACCGCGGTATACCGCACGCGAATGCGCCGCGCGCCCGCATGCATCGCGGCGAGGCCCGGCATCGCGCCGCCGTGAATCGACGCCGGATCGGCGAAGTCGCCCCGCGCGAACGCGCTCGCCTCTTTGCGCAAATGCGATCGGACGAGCAGCACCTGCTTCGGATCGCCGTCGTGGACGAGGACCGACTGAACACCGCCCGCAGGCGTCGGCACAAACCTATGCATCGTCGCGTTCATCTCGAACGGCATGACGCGCTCGCTGTTGTGCTCGACCTTCGTTTGGCGGGGTGAGTCGTTCGCGAGCGCGCTCGCAGTCAGGACGGCCACCGCGGCCGCCGTCAGCACCGTCGCGTGCCGCACGATCAGCGCGTCACGATGAATGCGGCGAGCGCGATCGCGACCGCGTCTTCGGCGAGCGCCGCGGCGATGGCCCCGATCTTCGTGATGGCGACCGCACGCGCGGCGTGTCCGCCATAGGTGCCGGCGAGCGCGCCGATCGCACCGACGATCGCGCCGGCCACGGGCGAGCCGCCGTGCCAGGTGGCGATGTACATGCCCGCGATCGCACCGCTGACCGGCCGGATCACGATGGACGGGAACGCCGTCCGCGACGGGATCTTGGGCGAAGCGTCGGCGACGTACTCGCCCAGCGCGGCCACGCCGAGGACGATCCCCCAGATCCCGATGCCGCGCGACAATGCGAGCGCCGCGAGCGAGGTGAACGCTCGGAGGCCCGAGACGAAACCGAGCCCGAACGCGAGAAGCAAGCTTTCCATCCCCTGAGTATTCGATGCAAGCCTTAGCAGTTCGTCTTGACTTATCGCGATATATCTTTTAGTATCGCGACATGATGCATGATATCGGCCGGGCGTTCTTCCGGCACCGGCACGGCGGCGGCCACGGCGGCCCCCGCGTCTGGGGACTCGGCTACAGCAAGGAGTGGGGCGGCTGGAAGGCCGGCGGCTGGTCGCCGCGCGCCCGCCGCGGGGACGTGAAGTACCTCGTGCTCGAGCTGCTCGCCGAAGGGCCGCGGCACGGCTACGACATCATCAAGGGCATCGAGGAGCGGCGGGGCGTTCGCCCGAGCGCGGGGTCCGTGTATCCCACGCTGCAGCTGCTCGAAGACGGCGGTTTCGTCACCACCGACCAGGTCGCCGGCAAACGCATCTACACGATCACGGACTCCGGTCGCGCGCTCCTCGCCGGCCGCGCGACCGACCCCGACGAGGGCGAGGCCGACGAAGCGCCCGACGTAC
>JAXDMA010000029.1:0-4217 GCA_034666305.1 Vulcanimicrobiota bacterium | reverse complement strand
CGACTGCGTCGGCACTTCCCGGATCGATCTCCGCGGCGCGGCCGAACGATGCGCGCGCTACGTCGGCGCGACGCCGCTGCAGTGCGAGCATCCCGGACTCGATGAGATATTTCGTGTTGAACGGGGCGAGCGCGCGCGCGCGCGCGTAATCGCGTTCGGCTTCGGGCACGTCGTGCATGCGCGCGGCGAGCCGTCCCAGCCGCCACCAGCTATCGGCCACGGCGTTCGGCCGCGTCTGCGACGCGATGAGGCGCTGCCGCACGCGGTCTTCGAGCGCGTACGCCTCGCGTTCGTGGCCGGTTTCGATCAGCTGCCGTACGTCGGCTTGCAGCGCCGCGTCGTCGCCCGCTTCGAGGAAGCGCCGGATCGCTTCGTCGTGCCGCCCGCGCGCGAGCGCGATGCGCGCGTCGTCCTCGTCGCGCAACGTACCCGGCGGCATGCGCGCCGCGTGCGCGGATGCCGCCGCGAAATCCCCGCGCCGCAGCGCGTCCTCCGTGAGCATCGCTTCGACGAACGGCAGCGGAGCGATGCGCTCGAGCGTCTCGTACACGCGAGTACCGAGGCCGCCCGGCAGGTGCGCGGCGAGCGAAAACGGCGCCGCGGCCCGCGCGAGCACCGCGTCGGAACCGAGCTGCGCGAACGCGCAAACCATGACGGCGATGCCGAGCGCGAGCGTGCTCGCGGCGCGCGTTATGGTCGCGTAGGGCCGCACCGCGCGTGCGCGGCGCGCCGGCGGCGCGGCGCCGGGCCCGGCAGTTGCCAGCGCGAGCGCCATGAACGGCAGCCAGAGCGCGAAGAGCACGACGCTCACCATGTCGATGAGGCCCTGCACCCACGTGCCCACCAAGCCGGCCGCGATCGCGAGCGGAAGCGCGGATTTCCCCGGTGTGCGCCGCAGCCGCGCGCCGAATGCGACGATGAAGCGCCACCAGCCGAAGAGCGCCGCGGCGACGCCGGCGAGCCCCGCTTCCGCCGCGACCGTGAGCAGAAAGCTGTGCGCGTGAAATGCGGCAGGTTCCGCGTCGGGCAGGCGAACCAGCGGGAAGACGGTGGAGAACTCGAACGGCCCGACGCCCGTCAGCGGAAAACGCTCGATCATCGCGAGCGCGGACTGCCAGATGGAGATGCGCGTGAAGTTCTCGGACGGGTCGTGATGCGAGTTGAACACGAAGCTCAGCGCGACGATCGCGATGCCGACCACGGCGATCGCATACCGCGCGCCGCGCCGCCCTTGCTGCATGAACACGAAGAACGCGATCGCCGCCGCCATGCCCATCCAGCCCGCCCGTGAAAACGTGAGCACGAACGCAACGGAGCCGGTGAGCACCCCGATGCGCGCCAGGGCGCACAGGCTGCGCGGGCTTTCGCGCGCGGTCGCGATCGCGATCGCGAACGGCACGTACACGATCAAGTAGCCGGCGAGCTCGCCGGGAACGATGAAGGACCCGATGGCGCGACCGTGCCCGACGGTATACACGCCGGCGGGCATTTTCGCCAGCACCATCACCACGGCGACGGCGGCCGCGAGCGCGCCGGAAGCAAGGAACGACCCGTAGATCGCGCCTGCGACGTGCGGCGCCCGAAAGAACCGCAGGATCGTCACGTGCCACATCAAGCCCGACGCAAGGATCGCGATGAAGAGCGCTCCGGCGCGTGCGTCGAAGCCGAGCACCGCAGCAACGGCGGCTGCAAGGGGAAACATCGCGAGCGGCAGCACGAGCGGTCCGGATTCGCCGCGCGTCGTCAGAAGCAGCAGCACGAAGCACGCCGCGATGGCGCAGGCGACCGCGAGCAGCGCGAGCGCGGGCGTCGTGGGCAGCAGCGAAACGCCGGGAACTCCGGCCCCGGTCAGCGTGATGAACGCGGGAAACAACGGGATCAGGAAAAACGCGATCCCGAGCACGATCGGCGCGAGACGCGCTGCGAGACGCGCGAGACGCTGCGTGCGCTTCACCACGGACGTTTTTTCGAGCGGTACGCGCGCGCCCTCCGAGCCGGCGCCCAGGGGCGCAACCACGAGCCGTGGAATCCGAGGCCCGTTTTGTTACGCATGCTTGCGCTCATCGTTCTGCTGAGTCTTTCTTTGATCGGTGCGCCGAGCGCCCGCGCGCAGATGCCGACCGCTCAACCACCGGCGGCGACGGGCACGCCAGCGGCCGGCACGGATGCCGGCGATCCGTTCCTGTGGCTTGAAGACGTCAACGGAGCGCGCGCGCTGGCGTGGGTCAAGGCGGAGAATGCCAAGACGCTGAGCGTGCTGCAGAGCGATCCGCGGTTCGCGAACTTCAATGCGACCGCGCGAAAGATCGGCGAGGCGAAGGACCGGATTCCGTATCCGCGGTTTTTCAACGGCCGGATCTATAACTTTTGGCAGGATGCTGCCCACGTGCGCGGCATCTGGCGGACGACGTCGGCGGCGAGTTATGCGAGCTCGGCGCCCGTGTGGAGAACGGTGCTCGATCTCGACGCGCTCGCTAAAAAAGAACGAAAGAACTGGGTCTGGGGCGGCGCCGACTGCGGCTCGCCGAGCCGCACGCGCTGTCTGATCGACTTGTCGGAAGGCGGCGAAGACGCTAGCACGTTGCGCGAGTTCGATCTCGCGCGCGAGCGCTTCGTACCGGGCGGTTTCCGGCTGCCGCGCGGTAAGCAAAGCGCGGCCTGGGCGACCGATGACGCGCTGCTCGTTTCGCGCGAATGGGGGCCGGGGACGCTCACCGCGTCCGGCTATGCGTTCGTCGTCAAGCGGCTCGAGCGCGGCAAACCGTTGTCGAGCGCCGTTGAGGTCGCGCGGGGCTCCAAAGCCGACGTCAACGTCAGTGCCGAAGCGCGGCTGGACGGGCGCGGTCGCCGCGCGCTGCTGATCCTGCGCAGAGTGTCGTTTTTCCAAGTTGAAACGCAGCTCCTCACGCCGGCCGGGCCGCGCAAGCTGAACGTTCCGCTCAAGTCGTCCGTCGTGCAATTCGTGGCCGGGCGATTGCTGATCAAGCTCGACGAGGCGTGGGCCGCGAACGGAAGGACGTTTCCCGCCGGCGCGCTCGTGTCCGTCGGTCTCGCTGACGCGCTTCAGGATCCCGGGCACCTCCGGCCGGCGATTGTTTTTGCTCCAGGCGCGCGGCAAACGCTGGGCAGCGTCAGCACGACGCGAGATCGCGTCCTCCTGACGATGTACGAGAACGTGCGGGGCCGCGCGTTCGTCTACACGCCGGTGGGCCGTGACGGCTGGTCGGTTCGCAAGCTGGACGTGCCGGACAATTCCTCGGTGGACACCGGCGCCGCGGACAAGTTCGGCACGATCGCGTCCGTGTACGTGAGCGGCTTCCTGAAGCCGTCGACGCTTTTGTTCGCCGACACCGGCACCGGCATGCTGACGCGTGCCAAAGCGGAGACGCCGAAGTTCGACGCATCGGCGGACACCGTCGACCAGCGCTTCGCCACGTCGAAGGACGGCACGAAGATCCCATACTTCGTCGTGCACCCCAAGCACATGAAGCTCGACGGAAGCAATCCGACGATCGTGAATGCGTACGGCGGGTTCAGCGTGTCGCTGACGCCGTATTACGACGGCGCACTCGGCAAGCTTTGGCTGGAGCGCGGCGGCGTCTACGTCGTCGCGAACATTCGCGGCGGCGGCGAGTTCGGCCCCGCCTGGCATGAAGCCGGTCTCAAGACGCATCGTCAGGTGATCTACGACGACTTCGCCGCGGTCGCCCAGGATCTCATCGCGACGAAGGTCACGACGCCGCGGCATCTCGGCATCCAAGGCGGCTCGAACGGCGGGCTGTTGGTCGGCGTCGAGTTCACGCAGCACCCCGAACTGTGGAACGCCGTCGACATCGAGGTGCCGCTGCTCGACATGCTGCGTTTCGAGAAGATTCAAGCCGGTGCGTCGTGGGTGGGCGAGTACGGCACGGTCGCGATTCCCGACGAGCGCGCATTCTTGGCCTCAATTTCTCCGTACGACAACCTCAAACCGGGGGCCGCGTATCCGAAGCCGTTCATCTGGACGACGACCAAGGACGACCGCGTCGGGCCGCAGCATGCGCGCAAGTTCGCCGCGAAGCTGGCGTCGATGGGCATCCCGTATCTCTTTTACGAGGTGATCGAAGGCGGGCACGGCGCCGGCGCCAACATCGCCGAGCAGTCCTTCACGACGGCGCTCGCGATGACGTATTTCACCCAGCAGCTGATGAAGTAGAAGCCGCCGGCTCGTTCGCGGC
>JAXDMA010000028.1:0-2908 GCA_034666305.1 Vulcanimicrobiota bacterium | reverse complement strand
ACGAAGCGTCGGGCGATCGCAAGGCCGATTCCGGAAGCCCCGCCGGTAACCACGGCGACGCGGTCGCGGAGGTCGATGCGATTCATGCCCAGGACTTCCCGGCGCGGATGAAGATTCTTTTGAGTGGACGGGTCGCGCTTGGAGGGTAGGATCTTGGCCGAATCGGTGACGGGGAACGGCAAGCTGCGCAGCGCCGAATGGTTCGGCAAGCAAGATCGCGACGGGTTCATCCACCGCAGCTGGATGCGGGCCGAAGGGTTCGCACCCGACGTCTTCGACGGGCGGCCGGTGATCGGGATCTGCAACTCGTGGTCGGAGCTGACCTCGTGCAACGTTCATCTGCGGCGCGTCGCGGAGTCGGTGAAGCGCGGTGTGTGGGAGGCCGGCGGCTGGCCGCTGGAGTTTCCGACGATCTCGCTCGGTGAGACCTACATGCGTCCCACCACGATGCTGTTCCGCAACCTGATGAGCATGGACGTCGAGGAATCGATTCGCGCGAATCCGATCGACGGCGTCGTGCTGCTGAGCGGCTGCGACAAGACGACGCCCGCACAGTTGATGGGCGCGGCGAGCGTCGACCTGCCGACGATCATGGTCACGGGCGGACCGATGCTCAACGGCAAGTACCGCGGCCAGGACATCGGCTCGGGCACGATGGTGTGGCAGTTCTCCGAAGAAGTGCGCGGCGGCAAGAAGACGTGGGACGACTTCTTCGAGGCCGAAGCGGGCCAGTCGCGCAGCAACGGGCACTGCATGACGATGGGAACCGCGTCGACGATGGCGAGCATGGCGGAGACCCTCGGCATCGCGCCGACCGGCAACGCCGCGATCCCCGCGGTCGACTCGCGCCGGTATTCGCTCGCGCAGTTGAGCGGGCGCCGCATCGTCGAGATGGTACGCGAAGACCTGCGCATGTCGAAGATCATGACGCGCGCGGCGTTCGAGAACGCGATCCGCGTGAACGCGGCGATCGGCGGCTCGACGAACGCGGTCGTCCATTTGCTGGCGATCGCGGGCCGCATCGGCGTGCCGCTGGAGCTCGACGACTTCGACAAGCTCGCGCACGATCTGCCGCTGCTGGTCGATCTGCAACCGTCGGGCCGGTTCTTGATGGAGGACTTCTACTACGCGGGCGGTGTTCCGGCGGTGGTGCGCGAGCTCGGCGACGTGATCCATCGCGATGCGCTGACGGTCAGCGGCAAGACCATCGGCGAGATGACCGCCGATGCGCCGTGCTGGAATCGCGAGGTGATCCGAACGATGGCGGAGCCGCTCAAGGAACGCGCGGGCATCGCGGTGCTGCGCGGCAACCTGGCGCCCAACGGCGCGGTGATCAAACCGTCCGCGGCAACGGCGTCGCTCTTGACGCATCGCGGTCGCGCCGTCGTGTTCGAGACGATCGAAGATTTTAAAGCACGCATCGACGATCCGGATCTCGACGTAGACGAAACGTGCGTGCTCGTGCTCAAAGGCGCGGGCCCGCGCGGCTATCCCGGGATGCCGGAGACCGGCAACCTGCCTCTGCCGCCGAAGATCCTCGCGAAAGGCATTACCGACATGGTGCGCATCTCGGACGCGCGCATGAGCGGCACGGCGTACGGGACCGTCGTGCTGCACACGTCGCCGGAGGCTGCGGTCGGCGGCCCGCTCGCGCTCGTGCAAAACGGTGATGTCATCGAGCTGGACGTACCGAATCGCCGGCTGGAACTCGTCGTCGACGCTGCGGAGCTGGAGCGGCGCCGCGCCGCGTGGCGCGCGGAACCCCCTGCGTTCGAGCGCGGCTACGCAAAGCTCTACACCGAGCACGTGCTCGGCGCCGAACGCGGCGCAGATTTCGATTTCCTCGTCGGAGGAAGCGGTTCAAAGGTCGCCCGCGAGATGCACTAGCGCCAGCCGGGGCTGCAGCACAGGACGCTCACGGGTCGTGCTCGTGTCTGCGACACGGCTCGAATGTCCAATTGTCTTCCGGAAACTCGTCATTCTCGTACGGAATTACGTTGTAGGCGATACACGCTGAACCGCAGGCGCTCGCGGCCGCACTCGAATCCGCGTCCGTGGTCGCGTTACAGGCCCACACAACGAAGGCATAACGCGAACGAATATTGTCGCCGTCGAACCTCACGTGGGTGCCGCGCGAAACTGGCTGGCCAAGTTTCGCAAAGAGCTCCGCTAGTCTTGTCCCCATCGTCTAAGAGACTCCATGAGCGCGATTAGCCACGCCGGAGGACCGGTCCCCCGGTCCTCCGGATCGTTCAACCGGCTAGAACGAGAACTTGCAGATCGAGTCGGTGTGGTTTCGAAGCGCGTATCCGCTGTAGATCGGTACCTTGATGAACGGTATGCCTGGGACCGCTACGTTGGCGAAGATCTGAACGTGAGATGTGGAGTTCGGAATTCCTGGATGCTCCGGCGGAAGACCCCACGGCACAAGCGATTCGGTCGCGAACGGTGCGAGCACCGAAAAGCCCTGCTCGATGGAGTTGTTAGCGTCGATATAGGTGTCGAATGTCTCGGATCCGTTCGGCGAAGCGGGGACGTTGAAATGATGTTGCGTCATGAGCTTCTTCGGATCGTAGCAATACGTCGTCGTCAGGTCCAAGCCCGGTTGGAGGTTTGGACCACGGTTGTTCGCGGCGAAGCAGATACTCGCTTGCGACTGGAAGTTGAAGTAGCACGTAACGGTCGCATCGTAGAAAACCCCGATCCCTTGCCCCGAATCGCCGGGAAGGCCGCCACAGCCCGTAGTGAATGAACCGAAGCTGTCCACGCACGGCACCTGATCCCCTTCAGAGAACATTTGCCCGGTCGAGCTTTCGTTCGGGACCGTTATGTTGTCGATCGGATCTCCTGGCGGGGGTTCCGGGGGGCTTCCGCCGCCGCCGCCGCCACCGCCGCCGCCGCCGCCGCC
>JAXDMA010000027.1:0-5481 GCA_034666305.1 Vulcanimicrobiota bacterium | reverse complement strand
GGCACGCCACGTTACGGCCATACTGCTGCGCGCTCACGATCGACGCGGCCAGCACTTCTTGATCGAGCGGCGCGCGCACGATCACCATCATGCCGTCGAACGGCGCGATGACGTGCGCGTTCGTCGTATCGAGCCGGAAGGTACCGCTGCCCGCGATCGGGCGGGCGAGGTCCCGAAAGCGAACGAGATAGCGCCGCCCTTTCGGATCGTCCGAGAGCCGGTAGACGCCCTCGAAGTCGGTGGTTGCGCATGGGTCGGGCGGCGCGTACTGCGCGTCAGCCGGCGGCGGCCACCATGCGGCCGCAAGACTCAAGATTAAGGCGATGGCGACCCGATTCATCGCGAGCACGGTTCGGCGGTGACCCGGGCGGCCCTCGGAACGTGGCGGCGGTACGGATTGCCAAGAGACCCCGCCTACCGTATACTCCCCGTACCGACGTTGGCCCATCGGCCCACGCCGTGTTTTCCATCCGCTACTACAGGGGTCGGGCGGCACCGCCGCCCGTGCGAAGTCAGTGTACGAAAACAAAAGCCTGATGTGCAAAGACTGCGGGAACGCATTCGACTTCACGGTCCGCGATCAAATGTTCTACGCGGATAAGGGGTTCGAGAACGAACCGCAACGCTGCCGTGACTGTCGCAACGCGCGCAAGGCGCAGCGCGCGGGCGGCGTCGGCGCCGGACCGCTGTCCACCGCCGGGCTGCGCGAGCTGTTCGACGCGGTGTGCGCGCAGTGCGGCATCGCGACGACGCTGCCGTTCAAGCCGCGCGGTGACCGCCCGGTGTACTGCCGCACCTGCTACGCCTCCGTGGGAGCGACAGTAGTTCACTGACCCCCGCCGAATCCGCGCAATGTGGATTCGGTTTGGTACGACGACGACGCAGTCGGTTTTCTCGATCAGCGGGCGCTTCCGCGCGCCGTCGTGCGCGAGCGCGCGGCGGGCGTCGACGCCGTCGTGGAGGCCATTCGCACGCTTGCGGTCCGAGGTGCTCCCGCGATCGGCATCTTCGGCGCGTACGGCGTCGCGCTGGCGGCGCGCTTGCACGCGGGCGATCGCGCGGAGTACGAACGCGCGGCAGCACGGATTCGCGCCGCGCGCCCCACTGCGGTGAACTTGGCGTGGGCGGTCGACCGCGTGCTCGCCGCGCGCGGCGACGAGCTCGGTGAGGCGCGCCGTATCCACGACGAACAGCGCGACGTCGACCGGCGCATCGGAGAAGCGTCCGTGGAGCTGTTTCCGGCGCACGGCAACGTGCTGACGCACTGCAACACGGGACCGATCGCCACGGGCGGTGACGGCACGGCGCTCGGCTGTTTCGTCGCCGCGCACCGTGCCGGAAAGGCGCTGCACGTGTTCGTCGACGAAACGCGCCCGCTGCTGCAAGGCGCGCGCCTGACCATGTTCGAGCTGCGCGAAGCGGGCGTGCCGTGCACGCTGATCGTGGACAGCGCTGCCGCGATCACGATGCAGCGCAAAGCAGTGCGCGCCGTCGTCGTCGGCGCCGATCGTATCGCGCGCAACGGCGATACCGCGAACAAGATCGGCACGTACGGCGTCGCGATCGCCGCCGCGCATCACGGCATTCCGTTCTACGTCGCGGCCCCGCGCTCGACGTTCGATTTCGCGATCGACTCCGGCGAAGGCATCCCGATCGAAGAGCGCGCGCCCGACGAAGTGCGCATCGCCGACGACGACGCCGTCTACAATCCTGCGTTCGACGTGACTCCGGGCCGGCTCATCACGGGGTTTATCACCGAGTACGGCGTGCTCGCGCCGCCGTACGCCGATAGCGTTGCGGACCTCGAGCACCGGCCCCGCCTGCCGCTGCCGGTCGCGTGAAGTTCTACGAGTTTCTCGACAAGAGCCCGAAGATCGACGGGCTCGTCGTCATCGAAGGCGAGGACGCGATCCTCGCGCAGCGCGCGCTCGAAGCGGTGCTCGACCGGCTGCTGCCGGAGGACATGCGCGCGCTGAACTGCGACGTGTTCGAAGGACCGGAGGCCGACTCGATCGGGCGCGCCGCGGGCGATGCGGTCAACGCGATGCCGTTCCTTGCGGACCGGCGCGTGGTCGTCGTGCGCAATTGCCAGCGGCTGCGGGCGCAACCGCGGCGCGATCTGTGGGCCGTGGCGGAAAACGTTCCGGTAGGCAACACGCTCGTTCTGGAAGATTTGTTTCCGCCGGGAAAAAAGACGAAGCCGGAACCGTTCGGTCAGATGGCCGGACGCAAGGCACTGCGCATCGATACCACGCCGAACGCCGACGTGCGCGAGCGCTTCGTGCGCGAGACGCTGCAGCGGCTCGGGGCCAAGGCGCAGCCGCGCGTCATCGCGGTCATCGCCGACGGTGATAGCGACCTCGGCGCGATCCAGAACGATCTCGAAAAGCTCGCGCTCGCAGGCGGCACGATTACGATGGCGGATCTGGAGCGCGAAAGCCTGAGCATCGAGGATCCCAAGGCTTGGCAGTATGCCGCGGCGGTCGTCGAGGGTCGAAGCGCCGATGCGCTGGCCATCGCGTTCGAGCTGTTCGCCAACGATCCGCGCGGCGCGGCTGTGCCGCTGACGAAGATGCTCGCCGAGGAGTTCGCGCTGCTTTGGGAGCTCGCGCGGCCCGGCGGCGGTGACCTTCCCCCGCGGCACCGGTGGCGCGAGCGCGTCCTTCGCCCGATTGCGAGGCGGGTCGGGGAGCGCCGAGCGCGGGTTGGTTACGAGGCGGCCGTACGCGGATTCGAACGCGTCGTCACGGGCCAGATCGACGATCCGCGAGCGCTTATCGAACTCTTGACCGCCGAGCTCGCGGGGCGGCTCGGGTCGCGACGGTGAGCAATCGGAGGATTCGCATTCCGTAGAATCCAACGTCGCGCACGAACGCAGGCGCTTTTGAGCCTCGCGTCGCCGCTCGCTTTCGGCTCCCTGAGAGGTCACTCCACGCATGCGTAACCTCCTCGCCCGCCTGGCCGTCCTCGGCGCGTTCGCCGTAGCGACGGCCGCCTGCTCGAACGGGAGCGGCGGCGCCTTGCCGTTCGGGGGACCCCCCAACGCTGCCGGCGGCTCCCAGGGCCAGTTCCAATCCTCAGCCAACGGCACGGCGCTGCTGCGCTTCGTCCAGGGATCGCCGGACCGTGGGACAGTCGATGTTTGCGTCGACAATCTTCCGTTCGGCGTGACGTCCCCGTCGGTTGCGTACGGTAGCGCTTCGGGGCTATTCGCGATTAGCGGCGGCATCTCGCACACGGTCGCGGTCTATCCGACGCTGGGCGGCGCGAACGTCGGGCTCGAGTGCCCCACGGCGCCCGGCCCCTATCTCGGCTTGTCGCCCATCCTCGTCACGACGATTACTCCCGCCGCCAACCAGCGGCAGACGATCGTTCTCGGTGGAACGAATCCGGTGGGCGGGCCCAATACGCTCGGTCTGTTCATCTTCACCGAGCCTAGCTTCGCGATCGCGCCAGCGGGCAACGAAGTGATCTCGCACAACGCCGCACCTGTGTTCAGCACGGGCAAAGCGAACGGCGTAGGCTTCGGTCAGTGTACGACGACCGTAACGCCGTGCACCGTACCGGTCAACCTCACCGGCGCGCAAGGCCTCGCGGCCCCGAAGAAATCGTCCGCCACTGCGCCGACGGTCAACGGTGTAGTCGTGTCGGGCATCAACGCGGTCCCGGCCGGATTCTACGACGGAATCGGCGTACCGGCAGGCACGGTAGTCCCGATCACGTCGATAGCAGCACCGAATCAGTTGGCTGGTCAGCCGTACGTGATCGAACTGTACGCGATCGACGCCCCGGCTGGCGGTCTTAATCTCGTCCCAGTCGTTGAACAAACCCTCGGATTCGGTTTCTAACCGTCCTCCACGACTTCGTAAGAGCGGGGTTGCTACAAGCAGCCCCGCTCTTTTCTATTGTGCTTGGTATACTTCGAAGGTAAGTTCCACGCCAGATATCCCGTACAGTGGCCCCGCTGTACTCGGGTCTCCGGCGACGTCACATCCCGGGAAGTCCGGATACCACTGCACGTAGGTCGTGTCGGTCGCATCTGCCGACGAATAGGTAGGAGTGAACGGTGAGCCGATGACTCGATTTGCTACCGCTTGGCGCACTTCTTCGAGAGTGGTTCCCGGTCCCCACGGACCGGCTGATTCGAGCAACGAACCGGTAGCAGTGCTGCCGAGTAAGAAATGATTTACTGTCAAGAATTGTGATGGCTCACCCAAGCCGAGAGGTGAAATGGCCGGACCACCTATTACGCTTCCGCCCCATTGAATCTGGTCATTCCCCGGTGTCGAAGCAAACGCGGAGAAAGGTTGGCATTCGGCGGTGACGCCATGAATGGCCCTGATCATAAAAAGCAGTTCGTGTTCCTGCGTTCGCGGCGGCACGGGCGGCGCAACAGCATATGTCGGCTCTAATATGACTTGTTTGACGCTGTCGACATACCAGCAGACGTCCGGCACGCACTGAGAATTCGGCAGCACATACTTGAAGAATGTCTGCGATGTCTCATCGACGATGCGGTGGTAGCATTTTCCGTTTGCGACCAGATCGCATTGAGGTGATGGCGGTGTCGGGGTGGGGTTTGACGCTGCTGTGATCGTTACGCTTACCGTTGCCGTGTCCGTTGTTGATCCGGGTACGCCGGAGGTGTCCGCTCCGACGATTACCGCGCAGGTGCCGGCTGCCGCGCCCGTCACGGTGAAAGACGATCCCGACGGTTGCCACCCGGATGGTGTTGCTCTGCACGCTGCGTTCGCGGATTGGATTCCCACGGGGATCGATCCCGGTGTTCCCGGTGGTGCAGTGTTCGCATTCGTGAGCGTGGCCTGCGCCGTGAACGAGCCGGCTGCTCCCACGGCAATCGTGGCTGGTGCTCCCGCGATCGTTACGTGATAGTGCGCTCCCGCGCCCGATACCGGAGTGCAGCCGCCCGCGACCTCGACGAAGGCCGGCGGACAGCTCGCCGTTGATGCGGGCATCGTCGGAAGTGCCGTTGCGGTGCAGCCCGCTCCGCTGCAAGGCGTCGGGCTGGCCGCGGGCGGGACCAACGGCCAGGTCATCAACGTCACCGGGCCGCCCGACAACGTCGTGCGGCACGGCACGTAGCGATCCGCGCTCGCGCCCGCGGCCTTGAAAACGAAATGGAATGCGCCACTGGCCGGGCAACCGACATCGTTTGTTGCGGTGTCGCCGACGCGATAGCCCGGTCGTCCGCTGAGCAATCCGCTCGCATGCACGATGAATACGAACGGCGCTTTCCCCAGCGTCTCCACTTCTTCGATTGTCGCGCGCGCGTGCAGTACCGGCAGCGTCGTGCGCGACGGCGGACTATTTGGGCCGCCCGCGAGGACGCGGATCTCGGTTCCGTCGCCGTAGGCGTCCGGCGTGAAGGCGAGGGTCGCGCCGTCCAGATCACGCGCGATCGTTCGTGCGCTGTCCAAGAACTGGTCGAACTCGCCGGCGGCCGTGGAGACGGCCAGGGAG
>JAXDMA010000026.1:0-5933 GCA_034666305.1 Vulcanimicrobiota bacterium | reverse complement strand
GATACCGGATGAGATTTTGCGTCTCTTCGTCGAGGTTGATCCCGGAGATGCCCTGACGCACTTTGTCGATGCCCGCCGCGAGCTGTGCTTGCGCGCCGCTGCCGGTGATCGCGTTCGCGGTGTCGGTTCCGAGCTGGCCGACGAGGCCGCCGTAGTACGCGCCCAGCGTTTGCGTCGGCGCCGTCGCGATCGCGAAGCCGATGCCGTGCGGTTTGGTCGCGGTGAACGTGACCGTACCGGTGGTGCGGTCGAGCGCAGTGACGACGACGTTTTCTTGGTTCGCGGTGCCCGCGTCAATCGTCAGCAGCTGGCCGACGTCGATCTGCGCGAACGCTTGCGGCGACGCGCCGGTCACCGTGACCGCGCCGGGCACGGTGGCGACCAGGTTGCCGGCAGTCGTCTGCAGCGCGGGCGCGCCGGCATTCTTCGCGAACAGCTTGAGCAGCGCGTTCGCCGCGCCGTTGTCGACCGCGCCGAACGCGTTGCTCGCGTCCTGCGTGACGCCGCCGATCGCCGTCGCACCCAGCATCTCGAGGAGCGAGCGCGTCGGCGTCCCCTGGCTGCCGCCTGCGGCCGCGTTCGAGTCCGTGATCGTGAAGGCCGGGGTGGTCGGGTTGGCCCCTTGCAGCGCGCGGTGCGCGGCGCCGGTGTTGTTCGGATCGCGGGCGAACACGATCTTCTGCGAAACCGCGTCGAACTTCGCGCTGACGCCGAGCTGCGCGGCGTTGAAGCCGGACACGAACGCATCGACCGAGCCGGCGTTGCCGCCGTTGCTGAAGTCGTAGTTGAACGTCTGAGCCGCGCCGTCGACCAGCACGGTCAGCGTCCCGGTCGTCGGCGGACCGGCCGCGCCCGGATGCGCGAGCATCACGCTGCCGACCATCGCACTCGCGGTGTCGATCGTAGTGTTGGCGGCGTTCATGCCGGCCGTCAGCGTGCCGGCGGCGGTCGAGGCGAGCGCGGCCGCCATCTGGGCGGGATCCGTGATGCCCACCTGGATGTTGCTCGCGGTGATCGCCTGCGTCGCGATCACGGGCTGCAGCAGCGCGATGCCGGGGTTGCCGTTCTGATCGTAGCCGGCTTGCGTGATGCGGTTGATCTCGGTCGCCGCCGCATTCGCGAACGCGTCGAGCTTGCGGCCGTACGGCGTGAGGTTCTTGTTGTACACGTCGACGTAGCCCGCGAGCTGGCCGCTGCCGAGTTGCATCGGCACGGGATTGGACGGGTTCGGGTCGCCTTGAAATCCAATGACGAGCGTCGCGTTGCCCGACGCATCGGTGCCGACGACCGGCGACGCTAGATGATACGTCTGCGTGTCGTTGACGAGCGCGCGGCCGCCGACCGTGACGAGCGCGGAGCCGTTGGCCTGGATCGCGGTCTGCGTCGACAGCAGCTTCGAGAGCTGGTCGACGTACTGATCGCGCTGGTCCTGATACGTGTTCGGGTTGTCGCCGACGGCCTTCGACGCGCGGATCTGCCCGTTGAGCGCCGCGATTTTGTCGATGAGCGCGTTGGCCTGGTTAACGATGGCGCCGGCTTGCCCGATCACCGTGGCCTGCGAGGTCTGAACGGCCGAACCGACGCGGTTGAGCGCGGCGACGAACGCCTGCGACGCGGCGATGACGCCCTGGCGTTCGGACGTGCCGCCGGGATTCGACGCGAGTTGCGAGATCGCGGTCTGCAGGTCCGTGAACGCTTTGTTCACGCCGTTGGACGGCTCGCCGAACGACGACTGGATCGCCGAGAGCTGCTGCTGCTGGACTTCGAAATAGCTTTGCGAACCCGACGCGCCGCGGAACAGGCTGTCGTAGGAATCCTGATGGATGCGCGTGATCGAATCGACGATCACGCCGTCGCCCTTGGTGCCCGGGCCGCTCCACGTCGCATAACCGGGCGAGCCGACGATCGGCGCAGCCTGGTTCAAGTTCACCACCTGGCGCGACGCGCCCGGCGTGTTGACATTCGCGATATTGTCCGACGTGGTGTTCGCGGCTTGCTGGAACGCGTCGACCGCGCTCCCGATCACGTTCAGTCCGAAGAAACTCATGCTCGGCGACTCACGATGACGCTCCCGTCAGGCGGGGGGACGACGCCGCGGCGCCGATAGGTTCCGGTCTGTTCCGTGCCGGCGCGTTGCAGCACCGCGACGGTGCGCGCGAGCCGTTCCATTCCGGCAAGGATGAGCGACTTGTTGTTGGAGACGGTCATCTGCAGTGCGACGCTGCTCGTGCCCAGCTCGTGGACGATGCCGTAGAACGCGCGGCGCAGCGCCGGCGGCGCATACGCACACACCTGCTCCAGCGTCAGCGTTCCGAAGCCGCGCCGCTGCATCGCGATGCGCTGCGCGTACGCGGTCCCGTGCAGCACCCGGCGCGCCTCGACGCGGCGTTCCACCGCCTCGATCGCATCGGGATCGTTCACGACGAGCGCGTCGGTAAGCGCAAGCGCCGCGACGCCGAGTTCGTTCAGCGCGCGACACTCCTCGGCGATCATCTCGCCGAAGCGCTGCCACTCGTTCACGGGAACACCGCCGGGGGCGGGGCGCCTTGACTCAGTACGCGGCTGCTACCAGCAGGCGGCCGAGCAGCTTTTCGACGATCTCTTCCGTCGGGACGAAGTAGCGCCCCTCGTTGATCTGGTACCGCAGGCGATCGACCAAGTCGGGCCGGTAGAACGGTTCCGTCGCCGCCGACCCAAAGGTGCCCAGCGACGATGCCGCATCCGAACGCTCGAACGAGTCCGTCTCCTCGAGCGGAGAATTGGCAGCGGTGGACTTCCGTTTCACCGTCTTGTAGGCGGACAGCGCCGACGCGATCTCGGCCCGCGAGATGATCATGGTTGTGAACGCCTCTTTCGGTAGTAGCTTCCTTGCTACTAGGCGTATCGTCGGTCGGTCCTAGGGACTTTAGTCCCACCAAGCGGAGCGCCGTCACGATTCGTGCTCCCCTGGGACGCGAGCACGCGCGGCGCTGCCGGGCTCGGCGATCACCGACGCGCGCAACTGCTGTTCCAAAATTTTACCGATACCCAGCGAGCCAGACTTCGAGAGCGCCTCGGCACGCTTTTCGTCCAGCATGTCGCTGAACGTCGCTTCGGCGTTCGAGGTCTTCCCGGTGAGCGACATGGGCGGCGCGCTCTTGCGCATCTCCTTGAAGAGCATGTCGACGAAGAGCGACTCCATCTGCTGCGCCGCCTGGTGCAGTTTCTGGAGCGCCTGCTGCTGCTCGTTCGTGAGCGGCTGCGCCGATGGGCCGGCGATCTTGTCGAGTGCCATCAGATGATCTGCACGTCGGCTTGCAGCGAACCGGACTCGCGCAGCGCCTGGATGATCGCGATGAGGTCGCGCGGCGACACGCCGATGGTGTTGAGGGCGCGCACCACCTGCGCGAGCGTCGCGGCGCCGGAGATGTACACCAGATGCCGGCCACTCTCGGTCGCCGTGATGCGCGTGTTCGATTGCAGCTGGGGCGAACCGGTGGTGAACGGGCCGGGCGGGATGACCTTGTTCTCGGTGGTGATCGTGATGGAGAGGTTGCCGTGCGCGATCGCGCATGCGGCCAGCGTGATGTCGCCGCCCATGACGACGGTCCCGGTGCGCTCGTTGACGACGACCTTGGCCAGCGCGTCGGCGTTGACGCTCAGGTCGCCGGCGTCCGCGAGAAAGTTGACGGGATCCCCGGCGTACCGCGGCGGCAGGTTGACGCGAATCGTCTCGGCGTCGTTGGCGCGCGCGGTCCCGGCGCCGAAGCGGCCGTTGAGCACTTGCGCCACGCGCGCGGCCGTCTTGAAGTCGGGCGACGTGAGCACGTACGAGAAGCCGGCAGCATCCTGCTGGATGTTCGTGATCATGTCGCGCGCGAGCACCGCGCCTTGCGGGATGCGCCCGGCGGTCACGTGGTTCTTGACGATCGAGTTCTGGCCGCTCTGGTCGGTCGCATAGAAGCCCCCGACCGACAGCGGTCCCTGCGCGGTCGCGTACACGAGGTTGTTGGCCGCGCGCAGTTCGGTGAGGATCAGCGTGCCGCCTTGCAGGCTCGTCGCGTCGCCCATCGACGACACGGTCACGTCGATCGTGTCGCCGGAGTGCGCGAACGCCGGCAGCGACGCCGTGACGATCACCGCCGCGACGTTGCGCGTGCGCACGTCCTGCGACGTGGTGGTGAGCCCGAACGACTGCAGCACGTTCTGGATCGACTTCGAGGTGAACAGCACCGACGTCGAGTCGCCGCTCTGGGCCAGCCCGGTGACGAGTCCGTAGCCCACGAGCTGGTTGGCGGTGACGCCCTGCACGCGCGAGACGTCCTTGAGCCGCACGGGCTGCGCGCTAGCGGGCGCCGGCGTGAAGACGACGCCGCTCGCGAGGAGCGCGCCCAGGACCACGGCGGAGATCGTCTGCTTCATCATCTTCTTCATCATCGGCATTCTCAGAAAATGAAATCCAGGATCTTCTGGATGAGGCCCTTGTGCTTCTCTTGGAAGTTGCCGTCGAACTTGGCCTCGACGTTCGCGACGCGCGTGGAAAGCACGCTGTCGGTGCTGTCGATGTCCTCGGGCCGCACGAGCCCGGTGATGTGCAGCGTTTGCTTCTGACCGTTGACGATCAGCGCTTGATCGCCCGCGATGCGCAGCGCGCCGGACGGCATGACGCCCACGACCTGCGCTTCCATGGTGGAGACGAACGTGTTCTGGCCGCTCTGCGTCTTGCTCGACTGCGTCTGGCGCCCGCCGTTGAGGCCGGCGCCGAAGCGCAGCAGCGACACGTTGGCGAGTCCCGTCCCTTGGCCCAGGCCGAGGTTGTAGCTGTTGCTGTTGCTGGTGACGTCCGAGCTCGTGCTGTTGACGTTGAAGTTGAAGATCACTTGCACGAGATCGCCGACTTGCGCGGCCTTGTGATCCGCGCCGAGCCGCAGGGGGTGGCCCGGTCCGGCCGCCGGCGGCGGCGCTTGGTAGAGCGTATCCGCAACCGCCGGCGCGGTGAGCGCGGCGACGAACGCGAGGACGAAGAAAGCGCGGCGCATGTTAGCGTTCCCCTCCGGGCAGCGTGAGCTCGACGCGGTTCTTGCCGGTAACCACCGCGGCGATCGCTTTTTGAGTCTGCGGGTTGAAGACCGTGACGGTGTCGCCGATTGCGCCGCCCGTACGAGCCACGACGTCGACCGTCAGCGCAACGGCGCCGTCGCGCACCATGAGGATCGCGGACTGGCCGGCTTTGACGACGGTGTCGGGAACGGTCTGCTCGACGTAGAGCGGCGCGCCTTTGGGCGTCGCGGCGCTGAGCTTGCGCCCCATCAGCACGTCGGCGCCGACCGCGGGACGACCGTTCGACGCGACGCGCGCGAGCAAGAGATCCGATTCGGCGAGCACCGCGCCCGGCGCGAGATCGCGCGCGGCGACGGCGGTGTGCACGTAGCTCGTGACGCGGTAGCCGGCGACGACGGTGCGCGCGAGCTTGCCGTCGATGCGGATCGCGACCGGCACGCCGACGTACGTCGCGCTGACGAACGGCGACCCGGCCGGCGCGAGCTGCACCGCGCCCGCGGGGAGATTCTGATCGGCCACAGTGTACGCCGGCGCGATCGAGCGGTCGGGCCCGGTCACGAGCCCGTGCGCGATCTTGTCGGCGATCGCCGCGACGCGCACGCCGGACACGACCTGACCATCCGTTGCGCGCGCGGCGCACGGAACGGCGAGGATCATCATCACGAGCGCGAGCGCGCGGCGGACGAACATCAGCGTTTCGTCTGGACGGCGGTTTGGAGCATCTCGTCGGCGGTCGTGATCGCCTTGGAGTTCGCTTCGTACGCGCGCTGTGCGGTGATCAGGTTGACCATCTCTTCCACGACCGCGACGTTGCTCTGCTCGAGGTAGCCGCCTTGCAGCGTGCCCGTGCCGTTGAGCCCGGGCTGCGAGAGCGTCGGCGCACCGGACGCGCC
>JAXDMA010000025.1:0-6522 GCA_034666305.1 Vulcanimicrobiota bacterium | reverse complement strand
GCTTCTTCGACGACGTGCGTCTCGTAGCCGTGGTTCTCGGCCCAGCGCAGGTACATGCGCCCGAGCATCTGCGTCCAGTCGGCCGCATCGGTGCCGCCGGCGCCGGCGCGGATCGTCACGATCGCGCCGTGCGAATCGTACGGGCGGTCGAAGTTCGCCGCCATCTCGAGCTCGTCGAGCGCCTTGACCGCCCGCGCGAGCGCCGCCTCGGCTTCCGCCTCGGCGCCCGGTTCGTCGCCGAGCACGTCGAGGATCTCGGCGGCGTCGGTGAGCGCCGCATCGACCGCATCCACGGCATCGAGGTCGGAGCGCAGGTCCGCGATCCGCTTCATGACGCCGCGCGCGCGCTCGGGATCGCTCCAAAAGTCGTCAGCGCGCGAGCGCGCCTCGAGCTCCGCTACGCTGCGGCGCTTGCCGGCATCGTCAAAGCCGCACCTTGAGCGAGCTCAGGCGCTCGCGGGCGCGGTCGATGGCGGTCGTTTGGGCGTCTGACACGGGACGGTCGGGTTCTCCGGGAGTCCGCGACGCCCTACCGGAAAAGCGCGGCCGTGAGCAGCATCCTTTTCCGGCCGGCGCGCGTGTTCGACGGCGAGCAGCGGCGCGACGGCTGGACCGTCCTGGTGGAGGGCGCCCGCATCGTTGCCGCCGGCCCCGCGCCGTCGACGGGTGCGCCGGACGGCGCACGCACGGTCGACCTGCCCGGGGCGACGCTGCTGCCCGGGCTCATCGATCTGCACACGCACTTGCTGCTGCACCCGTACGACGAACGCCCGTGGGACGATCAAGTGCTGCGCGATCCGGAATCATTGCGCGTCGCGCGCGCCGTCGTCGCCGCAAAGCGCACGCTCGCGGCGGGCTTCACCACCGTGCGCGATCTCGGCACCGAAGGCGCGGGCGAAGCCGACGTCGGTTTGCGCCGGGCGATCGAGGAAGGCGTCATCCCGGGCCCGCGGCTCGTGTGCGTGACGCGCGCGATCGTCGCGCGCGGAACGTACGGACCGGCGGGTTTTCATTCCGGCTGCTGCGTGCCGCAAGGCGCGCAGGAAGTGGACGGCCCGGAGTCCATCGTGCGCGTGACGCGAACGCAGATTGCGCGCGGCGCCGACTGGATCAAAGTGTACGCGGACTATCGCTACGGGCCCGGGGGCGAGCCGCGGCCCACGTTTTCAGCGGACGATCTCGCGCTCATCGTCCGCATCGCGCACGACGCCGGCGTGCCCGTGGCGGCGCACGCGACCACGGCCGAAGGCATGCGCCGCGCCGCGCTCGCCGGCGTGCAGACGATCGAGCACGGCAACTCCGGAACTGCCGAGGTATTCGCGCTCATGGCGGAGCGCGGCGTGGTGTACGTGCCGACGCTCGCCGCGTACGAAGTGATTCATCGGATTCGCGGCTGGTCGGCCGATCATCCGGCAGCGATCGCGAAGCGCGCCGCGTTCGCGGAGGCGCTCGCGAGCGGCGTGACGATCGCGAACGGCAGCGACATCGGCGTGTTCCCGCACGGCGAGAACGCGCGCGAGCTGGAGCTGCTGGTGCAACACGGCATGAGTCCCGCACAAGCATTGCTCGCCGCGACGTCCGTCGCGGCGAGGGTCTTGCGGCGCGATGACCTCGGCATCGTCGCCGCGGGCGCACGCGCCGATCTCGCGTGCGTTCAGGGCGACCCGACGACGTCGATCGCCGCGCTGCGCAACGTCGTTCTCGTGATGAAGGACGGCATCTTTGAGCGCGCGGGAGCCGGCGCCTAGCTCAGCACTACGCGGTACAATCCAAGCCCAAGCGTTCGCGCGTCGCCGGACAGGCCTTCGGAAAGCGGCGAGTGCGGGGCGTCGATCCCGAAGGAAATGTCGAGCGCATCGTCCGGAGCGATGTCACTGCAGAGAATCGGCGCCTCGCACCATTGCTGCGAGCCCCCTTGCGGCGTGCCGGCATCAAAAACCCAACGGGCAATATCTCGCTCCGCAGCTGAAACGCTGACGACGAGCTTCGGGAATTGCTGCGTGAGCAGCGGCTGAACGAGGGCGCGTAAGACAAGGTCACGTCGCTCGGTGACCCGCAACGACAGATGAGCTCGCCGAGCGATGGTCCAAACGCCCCAGTGTTCCGTTTCTCCCCAGCCGTCACGCATGAAGCACCGCGAATCGGCCACGTCGCTGAAGTCGATGTCCTCGCCGATCTGATACCGCGGCTCCATGTCGGGGCTCTGGCGGATCAACGCGATCATTCGCTCCACATAGCGCTCGCTGGAGTTCTCGGCGCGCACGCCGGAACTCAGCGCGGCGGCGGCGGCGGCGAGTTCTTCGGATGCGCTTAGCGCTCGCCAAAGCGCGGCCGTCACCGATTCGAGCGTCGCGTTCTCGAAGATCGTCCCGGCGGCGCGGCCGGCCTCGAGCTGCTGCGCCATCAACGTTTTCCCCGGCACGACCACCGGTTTGCCGCAGCTCAGCGCCTCGACGAAAACGCCGGAGCACAACGTTTCGTACGGTTTGGCCTCGTACGGAAGCAAGACGACGGTGCAGCGCAGGAAATTGTTGAGATACTCCGCGGGAGTTTGGTTCGCCGGTAGGATTTGGGCGACCGAGGCCAGCTGCGAATCGACGAACCGGAGCGATTCCGCGGACAAGCCGCTCGGCTTTATGATGAAGTCGACATCGGAACCGGCCGCACGAATGCGGCGAACGACGCCGGCGAGGAGTCCCAACAACGGCGCCGACCGCCCATTGAGGTGGACGTACACCGCCGGACGCACGGGCGTTTGCGACGTGGCGTCACGCGGAAAGGCGAGATATTTCGGGATCGCGGTCGCAAACACGCGGCGACCGCCCGAACGCGACACCCTCCGCACGATCGCGGCGCTGCTTCCGAGGAAGAAGACGCGCTCCTGTCCGGACCTGGTGGCCAGGTCGTTGCACGCCAAGTGATAGAACAACGCGCCGTCCGGCGACTGTCCCGCGAGCCAATCCATGAACTCGTCGCCGACGATGCGAAAGAACACGCTCGGCCGGCGCTGCGGAGGACGGCTCGCCAGCCACATGCCGATGCCTGCGATCAGAGCGGGCTGGCCCGACGTGAACAACAGCATGTCGCCGCTTTGCGGATCGTGCGGCGCGAGGGCGGCCCAGAGCGGTCCCAAGTTCCGAATCTGATTCGTGTACGCGCTCGCGCTTGCGAACGGGTTTTGCGGGTCGTACGGCCCCGTCTCGACCAACGGTTCGAGCACGGTCTCCGCCTGCAGCATCAGCGCCAGTTCCGGGTCGACCTGCCGCGGTACGAGCGCGTGCACGCTCAGCCCCAATGACTGCGCCGCTTCCACGTAACCGAGCAGCTCGTTGCAGTAGTGACTGTTGTGCTCGGCCAGCCGGTACGCGACGACGATCAGCCGACGGCGGGCCGGCTGCAATCAGAGTATCTCCGCCGATGCTGCGCGATGCGGCGACCGGCCCGGCCTGAGCAGGCCCGGATGCGAACCGAACACGCAGCCCCACGGATCGACGATTCGGCGGTCGGCCGGTGCAAGCACGGCAAGCCCCGCGAAGCTCGCGTCGGGGTTGCACACGAGAATGACGTCGGCCGTCGCCACGGCTTCCTCGAGCGTTTCGCAGACGTGCAGCGCCGGCCCGAACGCCGCGCGCGCATTCTCGCGCGCCATGCCGAGCGGGTCATACGCAACGACCCGGACCGCACGATCGATGAGCCGGCGAGCGAATTCGAATGCCGGCGAGCCGACCGTGACCGACGTGCCCGGCTTGAACGAGAGGCCGAGGATCGCGACCGTCCGCGGTCCGCCGAGCACGACATCTCGCTCGATGAGATCGAACTGCACGGCATTGATCTGCGCCGTGGCATCCACGAGCGGAGCGCCGAGACCAACCGACTTCGCCAAGTGAAGAACGGCGTCGACGTCGCGCGGCAGACACGTGCCCGCATACGGCGTACCGGCGCGTAAGTAGCCGTCACCAACCCGCGGATGAAGCGCCAGCGTATCGAGCACCGCATCGACGTCCACGCCTCCGAGACGATCGCCGAGCTGGCCCAGCCAGTTCGCGAACGACACCTTCATGCACGTGAATACGTTCAGGGCGACCTTCAGCAGCTCCGCGTCGCGCGTTTTGAGAAACCTGACCGGCGTCGCGGTAACGGTGATCCTTTGAAAAAGTGACGCGGCAAGGGCGCCGGCGGCATCGTCGTCGGCGCCGATGAGAAGAAACGCCGGCTGCTCGAAACCGTGCACCAAATCGCCCAGCGCGACGAATTCGGGCACGTACGCGACGCCGAAGTCCTGCCCGGCGCGGCGCCCCAACTGCTCTTCGAGCAGCGGAACGATCGTGTCCGACATCGTGCCCGGCCAAAGCGTCGAGGAGATCACGACGAGATGGTAGCGCCACGCCGGTCGAGCCCGCAGCACGCGGCACAAGTCCAGGCACGCCTGCACCACGTCGCGGCTCGAATACGCGGGTTCTGTCGAATCGGACGGCGTCGCGACGAGAACGATCGACGCGTCGGCGTCTGCCGCGCTTTCGGGATCGTTCGCGAACGTCAGCGTACCGGCCGCGTCCCCGAGCAGCGCGTTGAGACCTGGTTCCACGAGCGGTACCGCACCGCCACGGAGGTGTTCGATCAGGACAGGGTTCGCGTCGATGCCGACGGTCGTCGTCCCGCTGCGTGCAAAAAGCGCTGCGAGCGTGAGCCCAAGCCTGCCGAGGCCGAAGAACGCGATGCGCTCGATCAGGCGGCGGCCCCGTGACAGCGTTTGTACTTCTTGCCGCTGCCGCACGGGCACAGGTCGTTGCGCCCGACCTTGTCGGCCGCGCTCACCTTCGGCTTCGTGGGCTCGCCGTCGTCGCCGCGATTCGTGTGGATTTGCGTCGCTTCGTATTTCGGCGCGGGGCCCAAGAGACGTTCGGCCATCGCGGGATCGATGCGCGACTCCGCCGGTTGCGGTGCGATGTGGCCCGTGGGGATCGGTTCGAACGCGGGCGCGCCGTTGGAGAGCGCGCCGTTGGCATGCGCCTGTTCCGGAGCGAACCCTTGGAACTCATCCGGCGCCGCCGCTTCGACGCGCACGGCGAACGCCGCTTTGATCGCCTCGTCGGCGATGTTGTTCTTGAGGTCCGTGAAGATCTCGTACGCCTCTTTTTCATACTCGACGCGCGGGTCTTTCTGCCCGTAACCACGCAGGCCGATGCCGCTCTTGAGCGCGTCCATCACGTACAAGTGATCCACCCACAAGCGATCGATGATCGGCAGCATGATGTATTGGGATTCGACCATGCGCATGATCTCCGGGGTGACCTCGGCTTCTTTCTCCTCGTACGCCGCGAGCGCGTGGTTGAACAGCAACTCCTTCATGGCGCCGCGGTCGAGCTTCTCGAGCTCCTCGACCGTGACGTGCTCCTTGATCGGGAACAGCAACTCGAGCTCGTCGAGCGTCGCCGAAAGATCCCATTCCGATGGATGCTTTTCTTCCGGCGCGCCGGTGTCGACGGCGTAGTCGACCTTGTCGCGCAGCGTGTCGACGAAGAAATCGCGCAACGGCTGGCCTTCGAGGACGCGACGGCGTTCGCCGTAAATGACCTCGCGCTGCTTGTTCATGACGTCGTCGTACTCGAGAACCTGTTTGCGGATCTCGTAGTTGTGGTTCTCGACTTTGGACTGCGCGTTCTCGATCGAGCGCGAGAGGATGCCCGCCTCGATCGGCGTCTCGTCGGTGAACTTGACGAAGTCCATCATCTTCTGCAGCCGCTCTTGGCCGAACAGCCGCATCAGCTCGTCTTCGAGCGCAATGTAGAAACGCGTCGTACCTGGATCGCCTTGGCGCCCGGCGCGGCCGCGCAACTGGTTGTCGATGCGGCGTGATTCGTGCCGTTCGGTGCCGATGATGTGCAAGCCGCCGGCTTGGGGGACGCCTTCGCCGAGCTTGATGTCGACGCCGCGGCCGGCCATGTTCGTCGCGATCGTCACCTTGCCGGGGATCCCGGCGTCCTTGATGATCTGCGCTTCCTGCTCGTGGTACTTCGCGTTGAGCACGTTGCACTCGACGCCCTTGCGGCGCAGCATCATCGCAAGCCGCTCGGACTTCTCGATGGAGCGCGTGCCGACCAGCACGGGCCGGTTCTTCTTGTGCTCTTCGATGATGTCGTCGATGACCGCACCGAACTTCGCGTTCTCGCTGCGGTACACGATGTCGGCCATGTCCTTGCGGCACACCGGCATGTTCGTCGGCAGCACCACCACGTTGAGGCCGTAGATCTCGCGGAACTCGCGCTCCTCGGTCTTCGCGGTACCCGTCATGCCGGCGAGTTTGTCGTACAGCCGGAAGTAGTTCTGGAACGTGATCGTCGCGAGCGTCTGGTCCTCGCTGCGAACGTCGAGCCCTTCCTTCGCCTCGATGGCTTGGTGGATGCCCTCGGAGTAGCGGCGGCCGTACATCAGCCGGCCGGTGAACTCGTCGACGATGATGATCTCGCCGTCCTTGACGATGTACTGCTGGTCCTTGTGGAACAGGTTCCACGCCTTGAGCGC
>JAXDMA010000024.1:0-4919 GCA_034666305.1 Vulcanimicrobiota bacterium | reverse complement strand
GGGCTGGTGCACGAGTCGGCGTTCACGATCGCGGCGCCCGCGCTGGGCATGATGTGGCAAGTCGTCATCCTGTTCGCCGCGCTCGCGTACCGCATCCGGCTGGCGGAAGGCGTCGCGTCGTCGCTGGTCGACGAGCGCGACGAGCTCGAGGACGCAGCGTTGCGCGACATGCTGACCGGCATTCCGAACCGGCGCGCGTACGACGGCCGCCTGGCGCAAGAGTGGCGCAAGGCGGCGCGCACCGACACCGCACTCGCCATGATCCTCATCGACGTCGACTACTTCAAGACGTACAACGACACGTTCGGGCATCCGATCGGCGACGAGGCATTGGCCGCGGTCGCGCGCTCGATCGCGATGAGCCTGCGCGGCAAGGAAGATTTCGTCGCACGCTACGGCGGCGAAGAGTTCGTGATCATCCTGCCGGACTGCGGCACGCAGGATGCGTCGCAGATCGCGGAACGCGTGCGCGAAGAGATCCGGTGCCTGGGCATCATCCATCCCGGCTCACCGCTGGGCGTCCTCACGATCAGCGCGGGCGTCGCCAGCATGTCGCCGCGCCGCACGCGGCGCGCGCGCTCGCTGACCGAGGCATCCGACGCCGCGCTCTACATCGCCAAGCGCAGCGGGCGCGACCGCGTGTCGATCAGCGGCGCGATCGCGATCGGCGTCCCCGAGGAGACGCCGGCCGGATAGGAGCCGCGCGCGTCACGTGCGCAGCGTGGCGATGACTTGTTTGAGCGACGGCGGGCGCCCGTACAGGAGCATGCCGACGCGATAGATCTTTCCGGACAGCCACGCCAGCAGCACGGCGGTCCCGACGTTGATCGCGAGCGACAGCACGAGCTGCCATGCCGGAACGTCGGACACCGCGACCCGCGTGAACATCACGAACGGCGAGATCAGCGGGATCAGCGAGCAGATGACCATGTTGGGGCTGTTCGGGAACTGCAGCGCGATTTGGGCGAGGATGATGCCCAGCACGACGGGGACGACGAGCGGACCGGCGACGCTGCCGAGGTCTTCCGTGCGATTGATCAGCGACGCCGCGGCCGCGTAGAGCACGCCGTACTGCGCGAACCCGACCACGAAGAACGCGAGGAACGCGACGATTTCGCCCGACGAAACGTCGAACGCGCCGAGCATCGTCGTGCTGCTCGACGCGCCGTCCGGCTGCGGGAACATCCTCGTTGCGACGCGTCCGGACAACGCTCCCGCGACGACCCACACGGCGAGCTGGATGAAACCCGTCGCGGCGGCGGCGAGGATCTTCGCGGCCAGCAGCTGCGCGGGCTCGATGGTGGAAACCAGCAGCTCCGCGATGCGGCTCGTCTTTTCTTCCGCGACCGACGTCATGATCGACTGCGCGTTGAGCAGGATCGAGAGATACAGCATCATGATGAACAGGTAGGCGACGCCCTTCGCGGCGTCGGCGGAGCTCGCGTCGGCGAAGCGGCCCGACACGTCGTGCACGTCGACGGTGACGTTGAGGTGCGCGGCGACGCGCTCGACCGGGACGCCGGTCGCGAGCGCGACCTGCAGCGGCGCGAGATCCTTGCCGAACGACTCGCGAAACGCGGATGGATCGCGGGCATAGGCCACCACGCGCAGACCGTCGCCCGGCGGCCGGCTGAGGATCGCGACGGCCGACGCTTTGCCGTGGCCGTCGAGAAACGCGGGCGTCGGCGGCGCGTCGAGCTTCGTCAAGCTCGCGGTGATCTCAAAATCGCGTTGCAACAGCGTCTTCGCGGTCGCGGTGAGCGCCGGATCGCCGACGAGCACGATCTTTTTCGACGAGCTCGACATCGCACCGCCCAGGAGCGACGGCAGGATGGCGATGAGCAGAATGCTCGCTGCGCCGATGAGCGTGCCGGCGAGGAATGCTTTGGATTTGATGCGCCGGACGAACTCGGCGCTGAAGATGACGCCGATCGTGTTCACGCGGCCGCACCGATCGCGCGCAGGTAGATGTCGCGCAGGCTCGGATCGACGCGTTCGAACCGCGTGACGTCGCCGGCCGCCACCAGCCGCCGCAGCAGCGCCGCGGTGTCGGCGGTCGCGGGAATTTCATACGCGAGAACGGCACGGTCGGCTTCGGGCAGGCGCCGTGCGCCCGCCGTCGCGTCGAGCACGCCGCGCAGCGCGTCGTCGAGCGGTTCGATCTCGACGATGCGCGTCGGCCAATCGGTGCGCAGTTCCGAGAGCGTCCCGCTCGCGCGGACGGTGCCCCCGGCGATCACGCAAAACGATTTGCACAGATCTTCGATCTGCCACATCTGATGCGACGACAGGATGAGCGTCGTGCCGGCTTGCTGCAGCGTTTGGAGCACGCCGAGCAGCGTCTCGGCGTTCACGGGATCGAGTCCGGAAAACGGCTCGTCGAGCACGAGCAGCTCGGGCTCGTGGAGCGCGGCGCACGCGACTTGCACTTTTTGCTGGTTTCCCTTCGACAGCTCGGCGCACGGGCGGCCGGCGTAATCGCCCAGGCCCAGCCGTTCGATCCAGGCGTCGGCGCGCTTGGTGTCGTCGGGCGGCATCACGCCGTGCAGCCGCCCGAAATACGCGATTTGTTCGCGAACCTTGAGCTTGCCGTACAACCCGCGTTCCTCGGGAAGGTAACCGAAACGGCGGCGCACCGCGAGATCCACCGGCGCGCCGTCCCACGTGACGCTGCCGCGATCGGGCAGCAAGATGCCGAGGATCATGCGCATCGTCGTCGTTTTGCCCGCGCCGTTCGGGCCGAGTAAGCCGAACGTCGTGCCGGCGGGAACGGTGAACGACACGTCGCGCACCGCGACGACGTCGCCGAACGAACGAGCCACACCGGAAAGGACCAAAGTACCCACGAGGCGATCTCCTTCGCGAGGAGGTACCTCGACCTTGCTTTCTATCGACCTACGCGATCGGGTAAGTTTTGTGACCGGCGGCGCGCGCGGTATCGGTCGCGCGTGCGCGGAGGCGCTCGCGCAAGCGGGATCCGCGATCGCCGTGGTCGATCTGGATGCCGAGGTGGCGACCTCGACGGCAAACGAGCTCGCCGCACAGTTCGGGGTCGCCGTGCGCGCGTACGCGTGCGACGTTCGCGATCCCGGCGCGATTCGCGCAACCGTCGATCGCGCGGCGCACGAGCTCGGCGGGCTCGACCACCTGGTGAACAACGCCGGCGTGCAGTTCGTGTCGCCCATCGCCGAGTTTCCGGACGACAAGTACGCAAACGTTCGCGCGATCGATCTCGACAGCGTGTTCTACGCTACGAAGGCCGCGTGGCCGCACTTCCTCGCGCGCGGGCGGGGCCGCATCGTGAACGTTGCCAGCGTCCACGGGCTCGTGGCGTCGCCGTACAAAGCCGCGTACGTCGCGTCGAAGCACGGCGTCATCGGGCTGACGCGCGCGAGTGCGGTCGAGGGCGCGGAACACGGCATCACGGCAAACGCGATCTGCCCCGGCGCGGTGATGACCGACCTCGTGCGCGGTCAAGCGCCCGACTTGGTGAAGTCGTTCGGCGGCGGGATCAGCGAGGACGAAGCGCTCGAACGGGCGTTCTTGGCCGCGATGCCGTCGAAGCGGTTCATCGAGCCCGGTGAGGTCGGTGTCTTGTGCGCGTACCTGTGTAGTGATTTTGCGGTTTCCATTACTGGGGCGCCGATTTCCATTGATGGAGGATGGGCTGCTCATTGATCCTGCTTCCGCTTTGGCGTGGTGGCGGTCGCGGGAGCGACGCGGCACCGCGGTGGGCCGCGTTTCTCGCACCTCCTGTGCGAGAAACGCTACGTCTTCGCATCGCTCTCGGCCCTCCGGGCCTTCGCTCGTTCAGAGTGCCCACCGCGGTGCCGCGTCGCTCCCGCGACTTGGCGCGGTTGGTGTGGCGTTCGGGGATCTTCGCTATTTGCGGGATTGTGGCGGGCCGGCCCGACTAGGACAATGTCACCCTGAGATTGGCGAAGGGTGCGCGGCCGTCGTCATTTTTGGGTTGACTCCCTTGCTGTTGGCGTGATAGGTTTGGTGTCCGTTCGCTTTTTTGGCGAGCGGTGAAAGGACAACGCGTATGGATCGACTTCGGCCCGTTATTATTTCCGGCTCGCGCACGCAGGTTGGCGTTTCGCGTTTCGGTTTTTCGTTCTTGGAGGCTTTCTCTCGCTGAGCTGACTGTTTTACGCACACGTCGGTTTTCGTGAAGCCTCCGCTCTTTCGGAGGTTTTTTTGTGTTGTACACACCGCAGGTTCTCGCGGTGCTGGTGCGCGACCGTCAGGCCGCAGTCGCGGGCGATCGCGCGGACGCGCCGCGCATTCGGCTTCGCCGGCTGCTCGCCGCGCCCGTGTACGCGCTCGGCGCTGGCCTAACCGCGCTCGGTGGTTTGGTCGACGAACCGGGTACCGTCAAGGCGTGACCACCATCGGCGTCGTCAGCGACACGCATTTCCCGCGCTTCGGGCGCGCGCTGCCGCGCGCACTCGAGCGCGGGTTGCGGCGTGCCGGTGTCGTGCGGATACTCCATCTCGGCGACATGACGGATCTGCTCGCGGTGCCGCTCTTCGAGGCGATCGCGCCGTTCGACGCGGTCGCCGGAAACAACGACGGGCCCGCCATCCGCGAGCGTTTCGGGCGCCGGAAGGTGGTGCGCGTCGAGGGCGTGCGCATCGGCTTGGTGCATGGTGACGGCCGGCGCGGCACCACGATGGCCCGCGCGCTCGAAGCGTTCGGCGACGATGAAGCCGACGTCATCCTGTTCGGGCACAGTCACCGACCGATCGTCGCGCGCGAGGGCCGGATCCTGATCGCCAACCCGGGCTCCCCGACGGACAAGCGCATGAACCCGCTCTACTCGTACGCGATCCTGGTGATCGACGATCGCAGCGCGCGCGTCGACTTGAAGTTCTACGCGTCGCGCGCGATATAGCGTGACCTTTCGGCCACGTATT
>JAXDMA010000023.1:0-6980 GCA_034666305.1 Vulcanimicrobiota bacterium | reverse complement strand
CGCCGCTGCGGCCGCTCGAAGACGCATGGCCGGCCTTCTCGGCAAAACGCGCGACCTACGCGGTGCCGCTCGACGCGATGGCGCGCTGGTGGCGCATCCCGCCGGCCCGCTGGATCGGCGACCGCTCGCGCGTCCGCGTCCACGTGAACGTAGGCGTGACGCGGTAGCGCGTCGCCGTTACGTCACGCGCCTGCGAACTGGCCCCGTTCCCGATGCTCGTCGTCGTCGCGGTTTTCGCTTGATGCGCGAGCGCTCGTGTCGGCGACGGTGATCGGCGCCGGCGGTTCCGTCTTGGCGCCGCGCGCCAGTTTTGCCGCCGATCGAATCGCTTCTTCGACCCGTGCGTCGAACTTGAGCTGCGGCAACGACGACCCGCACCAGGCCAGCGCGGTTTCGGTGAGTGCTCGCCATGCGTCGTTCACCACTCGTTCGCCGAGCGGAATGGGGCCGGGAACGATTTCCGCGCCGAACGCAGCCGGCGAGACGATCGCTGCCGCGCAGAGCAGGATCAAGTCGGCGACGGAAGCCCGTTCCGCGGACGGGACGTGCGACGGCGACGACATGACCAGCGACAGCAGTTGCCCGAGCGTCTCGACGTCCGGCGCGTTCGGCCGGAGTTGCTCGCGCAGCCGGCCGGGAAGCGGGACGAGCCGCATCGCTTCGTACGGATCTCCGAAGCGCACGGACGTTTCGCTCAGGACAAACGATTGGCGCCACTTCTCCGGTAGGCCCAGCTTGACTAGACGTTCCTGAATCCAATCGGGGAACGTGAAGTCGTAAGGCGTCACACGGCGCACGATCGCTACGAGCGCCGCCCACGATCGAACGGCGCGCACCGCGTCGCCTGCGCGGTGTGCGACATGGCGCCCGAGCAATTCCTCCGCGAGGCACCCGATCGCGCTCCCGACCAAATCGGGTGCAGGCTGCAACGGTACGACGCGCTGCGCAAGGCCCAGCCACTCCGTCCAGGGACATTCTTCGACACAGCCCGTGCCGACGGGGAGACGATCAAAGCGCGCGATCGCGTCGGCCAACGGGCCGCCGCGAAAGTCCCAAGGACCTCGATCCGCCTGCGGTGCCGGGCTCTCAGGCGGTGGTCCCAAGCCGGCACCTGGCGTCGGTTCCGTGCCCTCGTTGCCAAGATAGACTCGGCGAACGAACTCGACGATGCGCGACAGACTTTCGAACGCAAACTCCGACTCACCGATATAGAAGCCGGGTTGGAACGTGCCGCGGCGCGCCGCGAGGGCGATCGACCGCGTTGTGGGTTCCGGTACGAAAAACGGCGGCGCGATGAAATACGTGTGGGCGGCGTCGGCGTACGCGGTGCGCTCCTCGTCGTCAGGGGGCCGCAACGAGGCGAACGCGAGCCCGGCGGCGGCGTCGAGGCTGTCGATGTACCAGCCCTTCACGAACGCACTCGCCCCGTCGTCGTCACGACCTTCACCGCAACCGCCTCGGCGTTGAGCGCCTCTTCCGCCCTGCGTCGTTGCGAGCGCCACGCCATCTCCGCCGAGCTCGGTGGAGGGCCGGTAGCGCCGTGCGCGCCGATCCGTTCCTCCAGCGCGACGTCGGCCGCGGAGATGCGAACCTCGAGCAAGTCCGCCGTACCGAATGACCCGACGCGATCGGCCGGACGCAGCCACAGGATTTCAACGTAGTCCTCGTCGGCGAGAATGGCGTCCGAGATCTCGCCGATCGTGAGGCGGCGTTGACGCCGTGCGAAGCGGTCCAGGAGCTTGATGCACACGATCGCATGAAGATCGGACCACTCTCCCACCAACGTGCCCACGACCGATTTCCGCTGGGCGGCGCGTGCCGCATTGCTCGCACCCGTGATTCCCGCCGAGAGGGGCTGCCGCTCGATATCGTAACTGTTGCGGTCGAGGACGATCGTTTCGTCGCGCACCATCGCGTCGTTCAAGATGAAACAGAAGTCGCCGTAGAAGCGCACGCCCGTCCCGTTCACTTCCACCGCACCGAAGACGACGCGCCTCATGTTTGCCGCCGTCGGCAGGCTCTCATCGACGTGCACCCGCTTGACCGAAGGCGGGTCGCCTATGCGGCGGTCTTCCAGGTCGTAGCAATTGAGGTACGGCCGCCGTTCCTTGTTGGCCGACCGTTCGCAAAACGCCGGCACGTACACCGCGGCGATGTTGACCGCCATGTGTGCGCCGGCGCCGACCGTCTTTTTGTCGCTATCGGGACCGCGGCCGGTGATCGCGCGCGCGATCGCGTCGGAGTTCGCGTCGAGGTAGCCGCGCAGAACGGTGCCTTGCGGCGCGAGCCCGTCGAGCTGCGCATCCAGCCGTTCGGGCCACGGAGGTGGGCCCGATCCGCTCACGAGCCCGAAAGTCTGAAGTAGGCGAACAAGCCAACGCATACCACGCCGCCGAGAAACGTGACGTATTGGACCGCGAGCAATGCGCGCCGCGACGCGGTCAAACGCTTGCGGTGCGCGTACCCGTCAGCGCCTTTGCCGTGGTAATCGTAGTCCCGGTACGAGATGTAGAACCGTTCCCAGGCCCACATGACGAAAAGCCCGCAGAAGATGGAGAGTGCGAGGGCCGCCCAGCCGATCGCGGCGTATGCCGCGAAGGGAGCACCGGGTGCTCGGGCGCCTTGAGCGCCGATGCCGTAGAAGGTCACGGTAAAGGCGAAGAGCGCCGCAGCGATCGTGAGAATTTGTTTGCTCAGCTCGATGCGGTACGTGTTTGCGAGGCCGACGTTGTTCTGCGTTACCTCGAGCGGCGGTCGCGAATCGGCTCCCGACTCGTTCGAATCGATCGTCATTGCAGGGCCCTCCGGACTGGTCGTCCGGTGCCTGCTTCGTTGAGCGGCACAAGTAAGCCTCTCGGGCGGCGACAAATCCGCTTTCAGAGGTCGATTCGCGCGATCGGCCCCCAGTATTTGGCCAGATATTCCAGACACAGGCGGCGGTGGCAGCGCTCCGTCGCCGGCTCGCTGCACAGCAAGATCGTCTCGTCGAGATCGGGGGGGTTCAGCGCGGTTTCAACATGTCGCTCGCGCAGCTCCGCGAGGTACCGCGGCACGTAGTCGTCCCAGGCGAGGCCGTGGCGGCGGTAGTCGTTCAGGAGTTCGGTCGACGGCGCAAGCAGCAACTCGTGGCGGTACGGAATGCCGGCGAGCTTCGGCAGAAAATATCGCAGGTCGCGAGCCTGCGCGAATCCCGAAAGCTGCGTGTCGGGCCGCCGCCGAACGTCGGTCAGCGAGCGCGCACCCGCCGACCGGACCAGCTCGAAGAACTGCTCGGCGCTCTTGCGCGTAAAGCCGATCGTGAATACGCGCAGGCTCAACGCCGCGCTGCTTGCGTGCGCGGATGCGCGGCGAGAAAGCGTGTCGCCGCGTCGATCGGCGTGGCGAAGCCGATCGCGCGTTCCTCGTCGAACCGTGATTCGGCGATGCCGATCACGTCGCCGTTCGCAACGTCGAACACGGGCCCGCCGCTTTCGCCCGGTATGATCGGAACGTCGATTTCCAGCGCGCCTCTGCGCACGCTCGCAATGCGTCCGGTGTATAGCGAGACGGTACGGCCGAGGTGTTCGTCGTCGAACGCGTCCGGGATCGGGTAGCCGAGCACGCCGATCGCGGTGCCTGGTTTGAGATGCGCGACGGAGCCGAGCTTCGCGACGGGCTGATCGCGCAGCGTCACGTCGACGATCGCGAGATCGTCGGCGTCGCCGGTGCGTGCGACCACGCGCGCCGGACCGTGCGGTCCGTCGCCGATCGTGGCGACGATGTCCTTCGCGCCTTCGACCACGTGCGCGTCGGTGAGAATGCGCGTACCCCACGAGCCGCTTTCGACCACGACGCCGCTGCCGTACGCATCGTCCCACTCGCCTTTGCGCTTGGGATCGATGGCCGGAATCCGCATCGTGAGCAGCACCACCGCCGGATGGAGCTGTTCGTACACCGTGACGTAGCGGTCGTTCGCGGCGCCCGTGGTCTTCTGGCCGTTACTGCCGCCGCACGCGGCGAATGCGCACGCCGCCAGCGCGAACAGCGCCGAGGCAGCGCGTTTCACGCGAGCCGCTGCGCCACGGCCTCGCGCAGCTCGACGATGCCCGCGCCGCTTTTCGCGCTGACCTCGAGTGCTTCGGACGGCAGCGCCGCGCGCGCTGCCGCGTCGAGGCGATCGACCTTGTTGAACACCGAGATCGTCGGCTTCTCGTCGAGCTTCAGTTCGCGCAGGATCGACTCGACCGATGCTTTCTGGCGCGGCCAATCCGGATTCGAGGCGTCGCTGACGTGCAACAGCAAGTCCGCGGCGTCCAGCTCTTCGAGCGTCGCGCGGAACGCGTTGACCAGCTCTTGCGGCAACGCGGTGATGAAGCCGACGGTGTCGGCGAGACGGATGTTGAGCCCCGTCGCGATGTAGGCGCGGCGCAGCGTGGGATCGAGCGTTGCGAACGGCTGGTCGGCGACGAACGCGCCTTCGCCTTGACCCGATCCGGCGAGGCGGTTGAGCAGCGACGACTTGCCCACGTTGGTGTAGCCGACGAGCGCGACGAACGGATCGCCGCCGCGTCCGCCACGGCGCGTCTCACGCTGTTTGCGCACTTCGTCGAGCTGCCGCTGCAGCAGCGACACGCGCTGCTGGATCTTACGCCGGTCGACTTCGAGCTTGGTTTCACCGGGACCGCGCGTGCCGACGCCGCCGCCCAGCCGCGAGAGCGCCGCACCGGCGCCGATGAGGTTCGACTGCCGATAACGCAGTTGCGCCAGCTCGACTTGCAGCTGGCCTTCACGGGAGCGCGCGTGCGCCGCGAAGATATCGAGGATGAGCATCGTGCGGTCGACGATGGGCAGCGGGATGACTTTTTCGAGATTGGTGCGCTGGCGCGGCCGCAAATCGTTGAACACGAACAGCACGTCGGCATTGAGCTCTTCGGCGCGCTCGGCCACCTCGCGCGCCTTGCCGCTGCCGATCAGCGTCGCCGGATCGACGTGCGCGAGCTTCTGCACGATCTCGCCGACGACGTTGACGCCGGCCGCCTTCGCCAGAGCCTTGAACTCTTCGAGCTCGGGCGCCAGCGGCCGCTCGGGGTCGTGCAAATCCACCGCGACGACGAGTGCACGCTGCGGGCCGGCAGTCGTGGGATAGAGTCGTCGGTCTTGATTCACGTGTTTCTGAGTTCGACGATTGCCCGGTTCGCACCGCTTGAACGGTCCGGCGAGGGTGTTGTGCACCGAGCGCGAAACCCGATTTTCCAGCGCGCCCATACGCGGCGCGGGCGTCGTTTTTGGAGGCGTGATGCGTACGACCCTGGCCCTGTTCGCGGCGATCGTACTCGTGGCTTGCGGTGGTGGTGGCGGCGGCGGCGGAACGATCGCGCCGAATCCTCAGCCGGTGGTCACGCCCGCGCCGCAGAACAACTCCGTCACGCCTACCTTCACGTTGAGTTTCGCAAAGTCGGGCTCCAGCGCGCAGAGAAACCCGCGATACGTCAACGGCGTCGCGACGCTGTCCGTCAAGATCACGCTCGTCAGCAACAACGGTACACCGGCATCCGGCAGCGGTACCACGATCATAGCCGACGTCAACGGCACCAGCGGGACGCCGTGCAATCCCACCTGCACGCTGCCGGGTCCCGCGTCACCGCCGGGAACCGACCGCTACACGGTGAGGACGTACGACCAGACCGGCGGGAACGGGAACCTGCTGTCGACGGCGACCAAGGACTTCGTGCTCGTCGCCGGCGCCGCGAACGCCGGTCTGACGATCACGTTGAACGGCGTCGTCAAGCATTTCTCGCTGGGCAGCACGACCGCGCCGAACGCCGGCACGACCCCGGCCGACGTCCCGCTCGTCGTCAACGTCCTGGACGCCGACAGCGGGACCATCACTGGAAACTACGGCGACACCAGCCTCGGCGGACCGGGGACGCCCGTGTCGGTCACGATCGACGAGACCAATCCGAACGGCGCAACCTTGGTCGCCGTCGGCGGCGCGACGCAGGTCTCGCAATACAGCGTGACGCTGCACAGTGATGCCGACTCGGTCAAATTCCACTACGGCGGACTCGCCGAGAACGTCAGGACGATCACCGTCTCGGCCACCGGCGCGACCAACGCGACGACGACGTTCCAGCCCACGCTGCTGCCGATCTCGCCGGTGAGCGGAACGCAGATCGACCTGTACGTGGATAGCACCACGGGCGGCCCCGGTTCGTCGGGCGGCCAGACGTTCACTGAACCCGGCTTCACCGGCGCGCCGTACAGCCAGAATTTCTCCTTCACGTTCACGCCGAGCCCGACGTACACCACGCCGTGCGACCAGATCGCGACCATCTCTGAGAGCCCAGCCGGCGTGTTCACCGCGACGGCGCCTGCGAAAGCTAAACCGCCGAAGGCCGGCATTTGCGACCTCACGATCAACGACAACTTGAGCCAAGCCGGCCACACGTCGACGGCTACCACGAAGGTGAGCTACACGACGTCGTCGTTCGGCCCGAACTCGAAGCGGCGCCGCTAACGGCCGTGTAGCGTTTCGGAACGCCCGATCACGTCGATCAGCCACGCCAGGCCGTCGTTGTAGCGCGGGCCGGGGCGCTCGAGGATCGCGGGGTCGGGCAGCGTGTACACGTGATGCTGCTTCACGGCGCGCAGCGCGCTCCACGGCGGTTGCGAGATCACGTCGTTCAGGCGCACCGATGGATCGACCACGAGCAGGTCGGGCTGCCGCGCGACGAGCGCTTCCGCGCTGTAGCGCGCGTACGGCGCATTCACGCCGGCCGCGGCGTTGGCGCCGCCGGCCATGCCGATCAGCGTCGCAATGTACGACCCCTTGCCGACGGTAAACACGGGCGCGACGCCGAGCACCACGAACACTGCCGGTTTGCGAGCGCGCGGCTTGACGCTGCGCACCAGCGCGCTCGTGCGCATGTGAAGCCGGTTCACGAGCGCGACCGCTTCGGCGTGATGGCCCGTCGTCGAACCGAGCGTGACGAGGTTGCGGA
>JAXDMA010000022.1:0-9969 GCA_034666305.1 Vulcanimicrobiota bacterium | reverse complement strand
TATACCGGCGACCAGATCGAGGTTCTCAAAGGACTCGAGGCGGTTCGCAAGCGCCCCGGCATGTATATCGGCAACACCGCCGAGCGCGGGCTCCACCAACTGGTCTACGAAGCGGTCGACAACGCCGTCGACGAAGCGCTGGCGGGCTACGCGCACAACATCGCGGTCATCCTGTTCAAGGACGGCTCGGTCAGCGTCGAGGACGACGGCCGCGGCATCCCGATCGACATGCACGCGGAGGAGAAGCTTCCGGCGGTCGAGGTCGTCATGACGATCCTGCACGCGGGCGGGAAGTTCGGCAAAGGCGGCTACAAAGTGTCGGGCGGCCTGCACGGCGTCGGCATCTCCGTCGTCAACGCGCTATCGGAGCACATGACCACGCGCGTGAAGCGCGACGGCTGGCTGTACGAGATCAAGTTTGAGCGCGGCGTCACCGTGCAGAAGCTGCGCAAGCTGCAGCGCGCCGAAGGCACCGGGACGCACCAGTGGTTCAAGCCCGATCCCCAGGTGTTCGAAACGCTCGAGTACTCATGGAAGATCCTCGAAGCGCGCCTGCGCGAGCTCGCATTCCTCAATCGCGGGCTGTCGATCACGCTGCGCGACGAGCGCCCCGACGACGGACCCAAAGACCGCACGTACATGTACGAAGGCGGGATCGTCTCGTTCGTCGAGTGGCTCAACGAGAACAAGGACGCGCTCACGCCGGTCATCTCGACCAACGGCGAGCGCGACGACATCGTCGTCGAGTGCGCGTTTCAATGGCAGGACGGCTACAACGAAGTCGTCTACTCGTATGCCAACAACATCAACACCATCGAAGGCGGTATGCACCTCACGGGCTTCCGCACGGCGGTGTCCGGCAAGGTCAACGAGTACGCGCGCAAGCGCGGCATGCTCAAAGAGGCTGACGCCAACCTCTCGACCGACGACTGCATGGAAGGCCTCACCGCGATCGTCTCGGTGAAGCTCCAGGAGCCGCAGTTCGAAGGCCAGACGAAAACCAAGCTCGGCAACGCGAAGATGCGCCCCATCGTGAACGGGCTCGTCACGGAGCGGCTCGAGTTCTTCCTCGAGGAGAACCCGAAGTTCGGCCGCGCGATCGTCGACAAGTGCATGCAGGCCGCGCGCGCGCGGGAGGCCGCAAAAAAAGCACGCGATCTCACCCGCCGCAAAAACGTGCTCGAAGGCAGCGGTCTGCCCGGCAAGCTCGTCGACTGCAAGACGCAGGACCCCGCGCTATCGGAGCTGTTCCTGGTCGAGGGCGATTCCGCCGGCGGCACCGCGAAGGGCGGCCGCGACCCGAACACGCAAGCGATCCTCCCGCTGCGCGGCAAGATCCTCAACGTGGAGAAGGCGCGGCTCGACAAGATGCTGTCGAACGAAGAGATCCGCACGATGATCACGGCGTTCGGCACCGGCTTCGGCGAAGAGTTCAACGCCGAGAAGCTGCGCTACCACAAGATCATCATCATGACGGACGCCGACGTGGACGGCTCGCACATCCGCACGCTGCTGCTCACGTTCTTCTACCGCCAAATGCGCCAAATCGTCGAGCGCGGCTACGTGTACATCGCGCAGCCGCCGCTCTACGGCGTGCGCAAGGGCAAGAAGCAATGGTGGGCGTTCACCGACGCGGAGCTCACCGGGATCTTCGACGGGGCCGATCCCAAAGAGTTCACCATCCAGCAGTTCAAGGGACTGGGCGAGATGGACGCCGAGCAGCTCGCCGACACGACGATGGACCCGCAGTCACGCCGGCTCAAACGGGTCACGCTCGAAGAAGCTTCGGAAGAAGCCGAGCGGATGTTCACCACGCTGATGGGCGATAAGGTCGAGCCGCGCAAGCTCTTCATCCAAGAGCACGCCCGCACGGTCCGCAATCTCGATTTGTAGTGGGCTCGCATAGCGAGCCCCGCGTTCGCCTTCGGCTCACTTGACGTTCAAAGGGATTTGAAGCCTGGGCGGTCCGGGACGAAAGCCCAAGGTCAGGCGTTACGTTTGTCATCGTGCTAGGTCGGGGACGTAGAAAGCGGTGTTTCGCGTGAGAGCGTCGCGTCGTGTGGTGGTCGTCGCCGCGACGGTGGCGGTGCTGCTCGTCGTGCTCGTCGCCGCGCGCCACCTGATCGCACGCAGCGTCCTGCAGGCCGTTCTCTCGAGCGCGACCGGGTACGACGTGCGCATCGGCTCTCAGGCCCTCGGGACCAACCACGCGGTGCTGTTCGACGTCCACGTCGTCAAGAACGGCGACCCGGTCCTCGACGCGCAGCGGGTCGACATCGACTACGCGCTGCGCGACATCTTCCCGGGCGGCCAGCACCGCTTCGGCTTCGCGGCGATCTCGATCCAGAAACCTGTGCTCACCATCACGCGGCACGCCGACGGGACGCTCACGTTCAATCGCACCGGCGGAACGTCGGGCGCGCCGCCGGCCGCCACGCGCAAAGCAGCGGCGCCTTACTATTTCACCGCGCGCGTCCGCGACGGCGTGATCCGGCTGGTCGACGTCGCGCCGCTGCAGCCCGACCTGGCCAACCAAACCATCGAGAACGTTTCGATCGACGCTTCGGTGAAGTCGGATGCGCGCACCACCGCGCGCGTCGACGGCGTGCTGCTCGGCCGGCGCGCACCGGGTGCGCCCGTGACCCGCTATCCGCTGCGCGAGCGCACCGTGATCGACGTCCAGCGCGGCATCGCGCTCAATCGCATCACTGCGCGGCAGTTGCCGCTGCGCGGCGCACTCGGCTATTTCATCCACGCGAAGGCGATCCGCTTCGATGACGGCGTGCTCGACGACGTGGACGCGCAGTACTTCGCGCTCGCGCCGAAAGCCGACATGGAGTTCGCGTACCGGCTCGGCGGCCACGCCGACCTGCACGGCGGGCGAATCGCCATCGGCGCGCTCGCACGCGAGGTGCGCGACCTCGAGTCGAAGCTCGTCATCACCGACGACATGCTTGCGACGAAGTCGATCGACGCGACGCTCGCCGGCGTCGCCGTGCACGGACGCGGCGCGATCTACGATCTTTTCGGCACGCCGTCGGCGCGCATCGCGCTCGTGGCGAACGACGACCTGCGGCGCCTGCGCACGCTATTCGCGTTCTCGTCGGGGCTGCCGCTGACCGGCGGCGCGCGGCTGCAAACGCTGCTGGAGTCCAAGCTCTCGCAGCCGCTGATCCACAGCTGGCTCGGCACGGCGCACGTCGCGTACGGAAAATATCCGATCGACGGCGCGAACGGCTATGTCGACTATTACGACAACGCGGTGACGATGGACGGGCTGCGTGCGCGCTACGGCGTCGCCGATCTGCTCGTGGGCGGGCGCGTGCTCTTCGCCGATGCCGGCAACGACTTCGCGTTCGTCCTCAACGCGCGCGGGCCGGGCGCGTCGATCCCGTACGCCGACGTGCTCGCGCCGGACGCCGGCGTGATCGCGACCGCGATGATCGAAGCGCCTCCGCACGAAGGATTCCACGCGCGCGGAACCATCGCCGCCAACGGCGCGACCACCGGCAGCGGTACGTTCGCGGTCGATCCGCACGGCGTCGGCGAGTTCGGTCCGTTCGAGTTCGGGCGCGCCGACGGCTCGACGCTCGCGGGCGGATTCGAGCTGCAGCGGCCGATCTCGCAAAGCGCGGGCTGGCTACACGCGCGCGGCTTCCGGCTCGCGCAAGTGAAGAACGCGGCCGCGCTCCCGGGCGCGAGCATCCCCGGCTTGCCGCCGCTGTCCGGCACGATCGACGGCGACCTCGCCGGCGGCGGCACGCCCGACTCGTTCGGGCTCGCCGGCGTGCTGCGCGGCCACAACCTGCGCGTTGCGAACTACGCGATCGGCGACGGCAGCGTGCGGCTCGACGGCACGCTGAGCGACGTGCGGCTCGCCGACATCTCCGTCGACGGGCCGCTGGGACGATTCAACGGAAACGGCGCGTACTCGGATGGTTTGTTCGCGCTGGACGGCCGCTACGACGGCGCGCTCGAACGGCTGGCGCAATTCACCAACGACCCGACGGCGCGCGGCGAGGTCCACGGGCCCGTGCGCGCGACGCTCGCCCAAAACCACATCGTCGTGCAGACCACCGGCGCCGGCATCGCCGGCGGGCGCGTCCACGGCGTCGCCGTCGACGGCGTCGCCGGAACGATTGCGGTCGACGGGACCGCGCTGCGCCTCGTCGCGGTCGACGGATCGATCGGCGGCGCGCGCGCCGTTGCGGCCGACGCGGGGGGACCGTTCCTCGTGTCGGCGCCGGGACTGCCGGTCGCGGCCTTGCGCGGCGCCGGGCTGCCGCTCCAAGCCGGCACGATCTCGCTGTTCGGACTGGCCGACCTGCGCGGCACGAACGGCCCATCGTTCGACGGCGTCGTGGCCCTCGCCGGCGGCGTCACGTCGGGGTATCCCATCAGCGGCGGCGCCGACCTGTCGCTCGCGGCCGGTACCGCGCGGATCCGCACCGGCGTCGCCGCGCTGGGCCGCACGTATGGCAACTTCGCGGGCCGGGTCGACGGCATCGGTGCGAGCGGCCCCAACGCGCTCGCGTACGACCTCGACGCGCGCGTCCCGATCGGCGACGTCGAAGAAGTGCGCAGCACGCTGCGCATGCCGGTGAAATATCTCGATGGAAGCTTCTCGGCGAACGTGCGCGTGCGTGGTGCCGGCGCGCGACCGCGCATCGACGGCGACGTCGCGATACCCGAGGGGTCGTACAACGGCCTCGCGTTCCATTCGGCGCGCGCCGCCGTCGCGATGACGCCGAGCTCGCTCTCGGCGCAGAACGGTGTCGTCACGGTCGGCTCGACGCACGCGCAGGTGACGGCGGCGCTTTCGGTCGCGCACCGCGCGTTCTCGGTGGACGTGCGCAGCGCGGCCGCGAACCTCGCAGATTTCAACGACTATTTCGATGAAGCCGAGACGCTCGACGGGCACGGCAGCGTGGCGCTCGCGTTCGCGAACGACGGGCTCACGACGCGCACGACGGGCCGCGTCGACGTCACGGGGTTTCGTTACCGGCGCTTCGCGTTCGGCGCCACGGCGGCCACGTGGTCGCAACACGGCCGCGCCGTGGACGGCGCGCTCAACGTGCGCGGCGCGCACGGCACGCTGCGCGGCAACGGGACGGTGGTCGCGGCGGCGGGCGACCCGGTTCGCGCGTTCCAGCGCGCGACCTATCGCGCGAACGTGGAGGCGCAGCGCGTCGATCTCGCGACGTGGCTGCCGCCGTTCGGCATCACGGCCCCCGTGCTGGGGCAAGTCGACGCGCGCGGCTCGATCGCGGGACGCTGGCCGCGCCTCGCCGTGAACGGCGACGCGTCGCTCGCGAACGGCTCGCTGTTCGGTTACGCGGTGCGCGACGGCCATCTGCATGCCGCCGGCGACGGTGCGCGCGTGGCGATTTCGAACACCGTGCTCGATTTGGGCTTCGCGCGATTCGACGCGAACGGCTCGTTCGGTTTCGCGACGTCGGATCCGCTCGCGCTGGCGATCCACGCCGAGACGCCCGATGTCGGCAAAGCGCTCGTGACGCTGTTCCCGAAACGGCCGCGCTACGACGTCGGCGGCGCGCTGCAAGCCACCGCGAGCATCGCCGGAACGTTCGCGAAGCCGCGTGCGTCGGCCGGCTTCGAGCTCACGAACGCGCGCTACACGACGCTCGCGATCCCGCACGTGCTCGGCAACGTGACGTACGACGGCAAGTCGCTGCTGGTCAACGAAGCGCAGGCGACGTTCGCCAAAGGCACCGCGCTGATCGCGGGGTCGCTCCCGTTCTCCCTGCAGCCGCTCGGGGTGAACCCGACGGCACCGCTGTCGTTCACGCTGGCGCTCGGCGGCGTGGACCTCGCGCCGTTCGCACCGTTCGTGCCCGGTCCGCAAACGAAGCTCGGCGGCACGCTCGACGGCCGCGTCGCGATCGAAGGAACGCTGCAAGCACCGCGCGTGATCGGCAGCGTCGCGCTCGCGAACGGCTCGTACGTGTCCGGACTCGACCGCGCGCCGATCACCAAAGCAAACGCGCAGCTCGCCTTTGCCGGAACGAGCGTCGCGCTGCAGGCCTTGCACGCGAACGTCGGCGGCGGAACGCTCGACGGGAGCGGCCAGCTCGACCTGCCGTTTCCCGAGGTGCACACGGGAAACTACGCCATCTCGCTGATCGCGCACGGCGCCCGCATCGACTCGCCGCAATTCGGTAGCGGAACGATCGACGGAACGATGTCGCTGCGCAACGCAAAGCCGTTGCCGGTGCTTTCCGGTAACGTCGCGCTCACCAACGCGTCGATCCCGATCCTGTCGATCTATCGCAACACCGCGGGCGGTACCGGTTCGGCCGCCGCGCCGGGCGCCGGACCGCCGCTCAACCTCGCGTTCGACCTCAACGCTCGCGCCGGAAAGAACGTGCGCATCCAAGCGTCGTCGCCGTACATCGACGTCGGCGCGACGGGCGCGCTGGATCTGACGGGTACGCTCGCATCGCCCAAGCTCGGCGGCGTGCTGACCGCGACGCCCGGCGGGATCTTCTCGACGTACAACCGTGCGTTCCGCGTGCAGCAAGCCGTAGTTACGTTCGATCCGGCGAACGGTCTCATGCCGTACGTCGATCTGCGCGCGTACGCGCACGTGACGAATCCCGACCCCGATCCGACGCGCAACGCCGTCGGCAGCGCGGACATCACCGTCAGCGTGAGCGGTCCGGCCGACGAGCTCGCGGCGGGCCGCGGCTCCGGCGTCACCTATGCGTCCAACCCGCCGTATTCCCAAGAGCAGATCATCGGTTTGCTGCTCGACGCGTCGCTGTTCGGTGCGGTGAACTTCGGCCAGCAGCAAAACGGCACGACGCTGCGCGGCGCGCCGGGTGAATCGAACCCGCTGCTGCCGCCCGGCGTCACGCCGTACCAGGCGGGCGTGATCAACTTCAATCAAGAGGCGTTCTCCATCCTCAACGGTCAGTTCACGCACCGCATCTTCGGCCCGATCGAGCGTCTCTTCACCGGCCGTTTCGGACTGACCGATTTCGAGCTCACGGTGGACTACGGCGGCGGGATCGGCTACAACGCGCTCAAGCAAATCGGGCATCGCGACGTGTACGCGAGTTTCGGCCAGACGCTTTCGAGCCCGGTCCGCACGACGCTCGGCTTCACCGCGCGCCCGAACGCGACGGAGTCGGTGCAGTTCAACTACTTCCAGCAAAACGGCGATCCCGCGTTCACCAACAACGGCAACGGCACGCAAGCGGTCAGCAGCGCGCAGCGGCTCAAAGGGATCGTGCCGGCCTCGAACCGCAAAGGATTCACCTTTTCGATCGTCCGGAAATACTGACGCCGAGCCGCCGCGCCGCGGTCGCCGTAAAGGCGCTGACGGGCGGCGCCGCAGGCGCTTACAAGGTCGTGTCGTACCTTCGGGACCGGGAACGTGCATGGTCCGCCGCGCGTTACACCCCCATCAGCAACCCGTCGGTCGCCCACGGCGCCCGGGTCACCACATCGTACGAAGGACATCTTCCGCTTGTTCGAACGGTTTCGCCGCACGCCGCGCACCGTGCTCGCAGTGCTCGCGCTTTTCGGTCTCGTGATGCCGCCGGCGTATGCCGCGCCCGCCACCCCGCCCGCACCGACCGTCGTGTCGGTCTCGGTCACCGGGAACGCACACATTCCAACCGACCGCATCCTCTCCGTCGTCAAGACGAAGGTGGGCGATCCTTTCGACCCGGCCGTCGTGCAGCAAGATTTGCGCGCGATCGCCGATCTCGGGTTCTTCGCCGATCAAGCGCCGCCGATCGTCAAGCAGCGGCCCGACGGTGTCGCGGTCACCTACCGCGTCATTGAAAACCCCGTCGTCACGTCGATCCGGTTCGAGGGCAACAAGAGCGTCTCGGCCGACACGCTGCTGGCGCTCATGGACACCGCGCCGGGCCAGGTCTTCAACATCAAGACCTACCAGCAAGACGTCCTCAAGCTGAACAGCTACTACGACAAGATCGGGTTCGGCGGCCAGCTGCCTTCGCACGTCACGGACGTGAACATCACCCCCGACGGCGTCCTGACCCTCAAAGTCCAGGAAGGCCTCACCGTCCGAAACATCATCGTCACGGCCCCGCCCGACGGCGACCCGCTGCTGAATCCGGACCTCATCAAGGCCGCGCTCGTGACCAAGCCCGGCAGCCCGTACTCCGAGGCGCAGCGCGACAAGGACTACGACGCGCTCAAGGCCCTCTACGAGAAGTACGACCTCAAGCTGGGCGATGTCGAGGCCGGCGTCGACCCCACCACGGTCGACCAGAAGGCCGGCACGGCCGACGTCCGCTACACCATCAGCGTGCTGCGCGTCGGCGCCGTCGAGATCACCGGCAACACCGTGACCCACGACGACGTCATCCGCCGCGAACTCCGCCTGCGGCCCGGCATGGTGGTCACGGACAGCGGTTTGCGGCGCGATTACGACCGCCTCAACAACCTCGGGTTCTTCGAAAAGATCGACTTCCAGGGCAAGCCCGGGCCGGATCCCAAGCGGCCGGGCCTCATCACCGTGAACTGGCAAGTCAAAGAGCAGCGCACGGGCACCGCGACCCTGGGCGCCGGCTACTCCGGCGGCATCACCGGGACCGGCCTCACCGGCACGCTCTCCTACCAGCAGAACAACATCAACGGCACCGGCAACGGCGCGTCGATCCGGCTCGAGCGCGGCACCCGCGTGAGCGACGCCCAGATCTCCGTAACGATCCCGTACGTCGGCAAGAGCGAGAAATCGCAGAAGTACAGCTTCGGCGCGACGCTCTTCACGCAGCAGCAGACGAACTTCTATCCCGTCTATCAGGCATGCACCGCGTCGGTCACCACGACCGGCGCTACGCCCGCGCCGACCACCTCGACGACCGGCGCGTGCCCGGCGACCGGCCCGATTCCGGTCACGATCGTGCCGACCGACCTCACCAACACCCAGCTCATCGACGGGGTCGTCTCGACCTACAAGTCGCGCGCCACCGGTATCTCGGCGCAGCTCGGCCGGCGGCTCACCGACATCATCACGGTCAGCGGCGGCTTCAACGTGCAGAAGGTCGCGGCGTCGGCCGACCTGCCCAGCGGCTACGTCTTCCCGACGGCACAGGCCATCAACCCGCTGCCCAGCGCGACCACCTCGCCCTTTAGCGCCAACGATCCGAACAGCCCCAGCTCGGCCGTCGGCATCACGGCGCCGTCGCTCGCGACGATCAGCTCGACCCGGCCGTACAACGTCCGCAGCTTGCTGTTCGGCGTGCGCGCCGACTCGCGCGACGACGTCTTCAACCCTCGCCACGGGCTCAACCTGAGCTTCAACGACGAACTCAGCAGCCACTCGTTCGGCTCCGATTTCACGTACCAGCTCATCACGATCGACGGCGCGAAGTTCTTCGCGCTGCCGAAGAACGCCACGCTGGGTATCCACGGCCGCGCCGGCATCTCGACGGGCGCCATCCCGACCAACAAGCTCTTCATCTTCTCGGACCAGGACCTGCGCGGGTATTCGGACCCGTTCTACGGAACCGACATCCTGCTGGGACAGGCCGAGTTGCGGATTCCGCTCACGGCGGACCGCAAGTTCGCCGTGGTCGGATTCGTCGACAGCGGCGGCACGCGCATCCGCGGCGGGAAGTCGATCACCACCGACGTAAGCGGCCTAACCACCACCACCTTCGACCTCAACCGCTACGCCTTCCACAGCGACGTCGGGATCGGTCTCCGGTTCGACGTCCCGCAACTCGGGCTGCATACGATCCGGCTCGATTTTGCAAGGGGAAGTCAGGGCACGCACACGTCGTTCGGAATCGGACAGAGCTTCTAGGAATGAACCAACGTTTCGCGCGCGGCCGCGTGGTCGCGCTCGCCTTCGCACTCGGCGCCGCGATGCTCGCGACGCCGGCGATCGGCGCCAATGAGGTCACCGACATCGGCTCGCTCGACCAGCAGGCGCTCTCCGCGCTGCCGGCGTTCCAGGCCGCCAACAAG
>JAXDMA010000021.1:0-14617 GCA_034666305.1 Vulcanimicrobiota bacterium | reverse complement strand
GAGCGGCACGATCTCCGCGTCGAAGCGCCCCGCCTGCTGGCCCGCCGCGGTACGCTGCTGGCTGATCAGCGAGTATTCGTCCTGGCGCTCGCGGCTGACGCCGTACCGCTTCGCGACGATGTCGGCGGTTTCGATCATCGCCATGTACAGATCGGGTTTGTGCTCGGCGAGGTAGTCTTCGCGCAGGTAGGTGCGGTTCGTGTTCGGCTGCACGAGGCTAATCGATTCCAGCCCGCCCGCGACCATCGCCGGCACGCCGTCTACGACGACGCGCTGCGCCGCGAACGCGATTGCTTGCAGCCCGGAACTGCAGAACCGGTTGATCGTCGTGCCCGCGGTCGTCACCGGCAAACCCGCACGAATCGCCGCGAGCCGCGCGATGTTGTGGCCCGTCGCGCCTTCGGGTTCCGCGCAGCCGAGGATGACGTCCTCGATCTCGGCCGGGTCGAGCCCGCTGCGCTTCACGGCGTGCTCGATGACGTGACCCGCCATGGTCACGCCGTGCGTGTCGTTGAACGCGCCGCGAAACGCTTTGCCGATCGGCGTGCGCGCGGTGGAGACGATCGCGGCTTCACGCATGCGCCACCGCCTCAGTACGCTTCCACGAACCAAACGTGCCGCCGCTCGCCGCGAGCTCGCGCAGCAGCGGCGCAGGCGCCCAGTAGTCGCCGTGCGCGCGTTCGAACGCGAGCATGTCGTCGACGATGTTCTTCAGTCCGACCGAGTCGGCCCAGCGCAGCGGTCCGCCGCGGAACGCCGGGAACGCATAGCCGTACACCCACACGACGTCGACGTCGCCCGGGCGCGCGGCGATCCCTTCGACAAGAATCTTCGCCGCCTCGTTGACGAGCAGGTATATGCCGCGTTTGAGAATCTCATCGTCAGTGATCTGGCGGCGCTCGATCCCGGCCTCGCGCGCGTTGCGTGCGATCACCTCGTCGACGATCGGGTCGGGGATCGGCGTACGGCTGCCGGGCTCGTAGCGGTAGAAGCCCGCGTTTGTCTTTTGGCCGTAGCGCCCCAGCTCGCACAGCTCGTCGCCGATTTTCGAGTAGCGGCCTTTCGGCGGCGCGATCGCGTTGCGCGCTCGCCGGATACGCCAGCCGACATCGAGCCCGGCAAGGTCGCCCATGGCGAACGGACCCATCGGGAACCCGAAGTCGCGAATGACGCGGTCGACTTGTTCCGGCGTCGCTCCCTCTTCCAGTATGAAGCCCATCTCGCGCGTGTACCCGTGCAGCATGCGGTTGCCGATGAAACCGTCGCAGTTGCCGGCGACGACGCCGGCTTTTTTTAGTTGCTTCGCGAGCGCGAGCGCTTTGGCGATCGTCTCCGGCGACGTCTTCGCGCCGCGCACGATCTCGAGCAGCTTCATCACGTTGGCCGGGCTGAAGAAATGCGTGCCGACGACGTCCTGCGGGCGTGCCGTCACGCCGGCGATCGCATCGATGTCGAGCGTCGACGTGTTCGTCGCGAGGATCGTGCCGGGTTTCGCGATCGCGTCGAGCTTGACGAACACGTCCTGCTTGACACCCATCTCCTCGAACACCGCTTCGATCACGAGGTCGACGTTCGCCGCGGCATCGAGCGACGTCGCGAACGCGATGCGCGCGATGCGCGCATCCATGTCTTCTTGCGACAGCTTGCCTTTGCGGTGCGTCGCGGCGTAGTTGCCGGCGATGATGCCGCGCGCGCGCTCGATCACGTCGGGCGCGAGGTCGACGAGCGTCACCTGCACGCCGGCGTTCGCGCACGCCATCGCGATGCCGGTGCCCATCGTACCGCCGCCGATCACCGTGGCGGTGCGAACCGTCGACGGCGCCGGCGCGCTGCCGTCCGGCAGCTTCGCGGCCTCGCGCTCGGCGAAGAACAAATGCAGCCGCGCCTTGGATTGCTCGGATGCGATCAGCTCCATGAACCGCTCGCGCTCGCGCACCAAACCCTCGGCGAACGGCAGGTGCAGCGCATCCTCGACGCAATCGATCGCGCGGTGCTCGGCCAAGCCGCCGCGCCCTTCGGGCTGCGCGCGCTTGCGCGCCGCCGCAATCGCACCCTCATCGGGGACCGGGGCGATCTCGCTCGCGCGGCGCCGCGGTTTGCCCGCGAGCGTCTGCGCGAACGCGATCGCCGCGTTGAGGTAATCGCCGTCCTCCGCGAGCACGTCCACGAGGCCGAGCGCGGTCGCACGCGCCCCGTCGATCGGGTCGCCGGAAACGATCAGGTCGAGCGCGGCCGGCGCACCCGCCAATCGCGGCGCACGCTGCGTGCCGCCCGCGCCGGGCAGCAATCCGCGCTTGATCTCGGGGAAGCCGAGCCGGGCCGAGGCCGCGGCGACGCGGTAGTCGCAGCCGAGCGCCGCTTCGAAGCCGCCGCCCAGCACGTGACCGTCGAGCGCGGCGACGATGGGCTTCGACGACTTCTCCAGCACCTCGATGAGGTCGCGGACGTTGGGCCGCGGCGGCGGGTCCTGGCCGAAGCCCTTCATGTCGGCGCCGCCGCTGAAGTTGCCGCGCGCACCGGTCAGCACCACGGCGACGACGGCGGGATCCGCTTGCAGCGCCTCGAGAGCGACGACCAGCGGCGCGATCGACTGCGGCCCCAGCGCGTTGACCGGCGGGCTGTCGATCTCGAGGACGGCAACCCCATCGCGGACGGCTATCGGCACTTCGGTTCTCCTTTAGGCCGCGGGGCCTTCGCGCGCACCGCTACCCGTCCCTGGTAATTCGACAAACCCGTGTTCCCGATTGTGGCACACCCGTCCGGCGCCGGTCCTCCGGCTCTAGTAGCCCAGGTACGAGCGGCGGACGCGGTCGTCTTTGAGCAGCTCGTCGCTGCTGCCCGACACGGCGATCCGGCCGGTTTCCAGCACGTACGCGTGGTCCGCGTTCGCGAGCGCGATCGTCGCGTTCTGTTCCGCGACCAGGATGCTGACGCCATCCTGCTGGTTGATCGTCCGCAGCAGCGCGAAGATGTCGCGCACGATTTTCGGCGCGAGGCCGAGCGATGGTTCGTCCAGCAGCAGCAGCTGCGGCTCGAGCATCAGCGCGCGCGCGATCGCGAGCATCTGCTGCTCGCCGCCGCTCAGCGTGCCGGCGGCTTGGTTCTTGCGCTCCGTGAGCCACGGAAAATATCCGCTGACGCGGTCGATGCGCTTGCGCACGTTCGCGCGGTTGCCGGTGAGGTAGGCGCCGAGCATCAAGTTGTCCCACACCGTGAGGCTGCTGAGCGTGCCGCGGCCTTCGGGGACGTGCGCGATGCCGACGCGCGCCGCATCTTCGGGCCGCCGGGCGAGCGGCTTTCCGGCAAACACGACGGAGCCCGTCGTCTTGATCGCGCCGGTGAGCGCGCGCAGCGTGCTGGTCTTGCCCGCGCCGTTCGCACCGAGCAGCGCGACGATCGCGCCTTTGGGCACGCTGAGGTCGACGCCATGCACCGCTTCGATTTGGCCGTACCGCGCGCGCAGATCGCGCGCTTCGAGCAAGACGCCGTTAGACGGTGCCAAGGTATGCCTCGATCACGGACGGGTTGTTGCGCACCGCGTCGGGTGCGCCGTCGGCGAGCTTGCGTCCCGACGCCAACACGACGATATGATCGGAGATGCTCATGACGAGCGCCATGTGGTGTTCCACCATCAAGATCGTCGTGTCGAACTCGACGGCGACGCGCTTGATCTGTGCGCCGAGCGCCGCCACTTCCTCGTGGCCAAGGCCGGCGGCGGGTTCGTCGAGCAGCAGCAGCTCCGGCTTTGCCATCAGCGCGCGCGCCAATTCAACGGTCTTGCGCGTGCCGAACGGCAGCCCCGTCACGGGGCGCGTCGCGAGCTGTGCCAAACCGAGGCGCGTCAAAATTTCAAGCGCTTCGGCGTTCGCCTGCGTTTCGAAGCGGCGCCCGGCGAGCCCGCCGGGAAAGCGCGCGTGCGCCCCGACGAGTACGTTGTCGAGCACCGACATGTGATCGAAGAGCGCGACGTTCTGAAACGTGCGCGCGATCCGCTTGCCGGCGATCTGCTGCGGCGTGCACCGCAGCAGATCGTCGTCGCGGAAGAGCACCTGCCCCGCATCGGGCTGGTACAGGCGCGTGATGCAGTTGAAGCAGGTGGTCTTGCCGGCCCCGTTCGGCCCGATCAGCCCGACGATGTGGCCTTCCTCGACGTCGAACGACACGTCGCTCAACGCCGTAATGCCGCCGAATCGGATGGTCAGGTCGCGGACAGCCAGCAAGACCCCCACGCGTTTACTTCGCGGCCGTGGCCGTGGAGCGCGTGTCGACGAGGATGCCGCTCGGGGACCAGTCCGTGCCCAGCCACTTGGCCGTGATCATCTGCGTGATCGGGAACCGGAAGTTCGGCGACGTGCGAATGACGACGCCGGGATACACGAGCGGGTTGTCCTTCTCGGTGAAGTTCGACGCGACGTCCATCACCTTCTTGCGCGTCAGGTCGCGGCCGGCGCGCTTGAGCACGTCGCCCATCGTGTACGCGATGGCGACGCCGTACAAGTAGTTCCCGTCTTCCTTGTCGGCGGCGGGGAGATACTTGGTCAGGATCTCGTTGTAGAGCTTCATGCCGGCATCGCCGCCGTAGCGCGCTTTATTCGCCGGATCCTTGAGATAGTATGTCGTGATGATGCCCTGAACCGCGCCCGGCCCGCCGGCTTTCATCGCCGCGCGCATGTACGGGATCGCGTTCGCGACGTTGTTCAAATACGTCACGGGGTGCCACGACTGCTGCGCGGCCAGAACCATCGCTTGAATCGCGAACTTCGGCGTCGCGAAGATCATGAACGTGTCGCAACCGGCAGCCTTGAGCGACGCGATCTGCGAGCCGACGCTCGGGTCCGACGTCTCATACGACGCCATCTTCACGATGAGATTCTGGTGCTTGCCGAGGCCTTTCTTGAGGCCCGCGTTCATGTCTTCGCCGTAGTCGTCGTTCTGGTAAAGAACGCCGATCTTCGCGTTGGGATGCTCGCGCAGGACGTCCTGAGCGTACAGCACTCCTTCGGATTGATAATCGGGCTGCCAGCCGATCGTCCACGGGAACTTGCTCGCGTCCTTGCCCCACGTCGTCGCGCCCGTCGCGACGAACATGTGCGGTACGCCTTGCTGGTTGACGTACGGCCGGATGGCCGTGTTGACCGCGGTGCCGAGCGTGTCGAAGATCGCGAAGACCTTATCCTGCTCGACGAGCTGGTGCACGATCTGCACCGCTTGCGGCGGACTATAGCCGTCGTCTTTGTCGATGTACTTGATCTTACGACCGTTGACGCCGCCCTTGTCGTTCAGATATTCGAAATACGCGGCGATGCCTTTGCCGATGTTGCCGTACGCCGACGCGGGACCGCTATAGGGGTGCGTACCGCCTAGCAGGATCTCGGTATCGGTGAGGCCGGGTTCTGCTGCCAGCGCCGGCGCGATCGTGCTGCCGGTCATGGCGAGCGTGAACGCCGCTGCGAGCATGCCGGTGCCGGCTTTTCTGATGAATGGTTTCACGAATACTCCTCGACTGCGCCGAGCCGGCGCCGGGCTTGCGCTACTCGCGCGAGGGTGAGGCGTATCTGAGCGAGCCACCGTTCTCGGGCATGGTCACTTGGGAGATCGCCCGATAACGGACACTTGTTCAGAATCGCCTGGATCCGCCGCGACGGGTGCGGCGCTTGGGGTGAACGGTTCGAGTGCGGGTTTCGTTTGCGTGGGCGCCAAGCGGCGAACCGCGCGCTGCAGACCGCCGACGATTCCGTCGGGGACGAACAGCATCATGAGGATCAGCGTGACGCCGTACACCACGCTCGGTGCGGCGGCGTTCACCTGTTGGGCGAGCAAGGGTAAGAACTCGATGACGAGCGCACCGATCAGCGCTCCCCAGAACGTCAGGATGCCGCCGAGCACCGCGCCGATCAGCAGCGTGATGGACAGCGCGAAGCTGAACGTGTCCGGGCTGACGAACGCCGTCGCGATGGCGAGGAACGCGCCGGCGACGCCCGCCAGAACCGCGCTCCAGCCGAACGCGAGCGTCTTGTAATAATACGGGTTGATGCCGAACGACACCGCCGCGACCGGATTGTCGCGCAGCGCGCGCAGCGCGCGGCCGAACGTACCGCGCACCAGGAGCGCCGACGCCAGGAAGCAGATGCCGGCGACCGCCCACGTGACGTAGTACAGCCAGTGCTGCGCGTCGAGCGGGAACCACGCGGGCGCTTTGACCGCGTCGAGCGACATTCCGCCGAACCCGCCGGTAATGCTCTTGTAGTGCTTGAGGAACGACGGCGTGGCAACCGCGAGCGAGAACGTCGCGAGCGCGAGATAGACGCCGGCGAGCCGCAGCGCGATGAGCCCGATGAACAGCCCGAACAAGCCGCACGCCACCGCGGCGAGCGGCACGCCGATCCAGTACGGCCAGCCCGCGTTGTGCGCGAGCACGGCCGCGACGTATCCGCCGAGCGCCATGAACGCGCCATGGCCGAGCGAGATCTGTCCGTTCATGCCGGTGAGCACGACGAGTCCCAGCACGGCGATCGCGTACGCGGCGACGAAGATGAGATCGAACACGACGAACGACGGCACGATCGCAGGCAGCACGGCGATCACGCAGATCGCGATCGCGACCGGGATCCAACGCGCGTTCGGACGCATTGCGCGACTCGCCATCAGACGCGCTGCACCGTCGTGCGGCCGAACAATCCGGACGGCTTCACCATGAGCACCACGACGATGATCGCGAGCGCCGCCGCGAGGCGCAGCTCGTTGCCGATCGCTTCGACGTAGGTTCCCAGCAGGTTGAGCGCGACGCCGAGCACGAGGCCGCCGACGACCGCGCCGATAGGGCTCTCGATGCCGCCGAGCACGGCGGCGGCGAACGCGTAGACGATGACGCTCTGCATCATGTTCGGATCGAGGAACAGCGCCGGTGCGACCATGATGCCGGATATCGCGCCGACGACCGACGCCAGCCCCCACCCCAGCGCGAGCATCCAGCCCACGTGGATACCCAGCACGCGGCTCTGCTCGGGATAGAGCGCGGCGGCCCGCATCGCGAGCCCGATCTTCGTCTTCTGAAAGAACAGCGAGATCAGCCCCAGCGTGATGAGCGAGACGACGATGACGCCGACGTCCTGCGCCGAGAAGGCGACCCCGCCGATGTTGAGCGGCGTGGTGGGAAACGGCGTCGGAAACGACTTCACGACGTAGCCCCAGAACCAGCCGGCCAGCCCGTTGAGCACGGTGAAGAGACCGAGCGATACGATGACCACGGTGAGCTGCGGCGCACGCTCCACCGGGCGCACGACGATGCGTTCGAGCGCCACGCCGCCGACGAACGCGATCAGGACCGCCAACGCGAAGGCGAGCAGCATCGGCATCCCCGTCTGCGTCAGCTGCCACGCGATGTACGTGGTGAACATCGCCAGCTCACCTTGCGCGAAGTTGATGATTCCCATCGCGCGGTAAATGAGCACCAACGCGAGCGCCATGCTCGCGAAGATGGAACCGGTCGCCAAACCGCTGACGATTTGTTGAGCCAGGTCGTGCAATACGCTCGGCCTCTTTCCTTATCGTTCCGCGGTGGCCCGCGTCCGGAAAAGTGCTTCGTCGGTCCGGAGCTTTCCTTCGGGGCAAATGCTTCGTTCCGGCAAAGATTTCCGAGCCGGCCGCCTCAGTGCAGGTGCGCCAGGGTGCGCTTTGCGAGCGTGACCGCGCGCGCCGTCAGCGGCGGGCCGCGGACGCCGAAGATGTTGAAGACGAGCGCGGCGGTGCCTTTGCGGGCGTACACGTTGGAGATGATCGAGACCGCTTCGTCCCCCACCCCGTCGAGCTTGGTCGCCTTCGCGCCCGCCGCGCTCGCGGTCTGCTTGACGATGTCGATGAAGCGCGCGTGCGCTTCGGCAGGTGAACGGTAGCGAAAAGCCGTGACGACGACGGACTGCAGCAGCTTGGTCCCATGGAACGAGCAGCTGCGACTCGGGCCGGCGGTCATGCCCTTCACGCTCGTGATGGGCACGCCGATCGCCGCCGCGGCGTCGGCTTTCGAGACGAGCGCGCACGGATCGGGCGGCTCCGCCGCGGCGCTCGCGGGCGCGCTCGCAAGCAGCGATGACGCGACGAGGAGTGCGGGCACGAGACGGCCGATCATGCGAGCCGCTACACCGCCGCGGGCTGTTCGGCCTCCAGAAACACTTTGAGCGCTGCCTGCACGCCCGTGCCCGCATGGATCGGAACCCCGGCTTCGAGCAGCGCGATCTCGAGCGCGCCGAGTGCGCCGAGCACGTCGGTTTGCGTGAGGTCGCCCATCGTGCCGATGCGCAGGATCTTGCCTTTCAACTGCTTCTGGCCGCCGCCGACGATCACGCCGCGCGACGTGCGCAAGCTCGTGCGTATCGCGTCGCCGTCGATGCCGGCGGGAAGCGCGATCGCGACGACGGTCGGCGAGTGCGCGCCGTCCTTGGAGTAGAGCGTCAACCCGAGCGCGCGCGCGGCGGCGCGGATCCCGCGCGCGTAGCGATCGTGGCGTTCGTGCACCGCGGCGGCGCCGGCGCGTTCGAACGCGTCGAGCGCCGCATCGAGCGCGTACACGATCGACACCGGAGGCGTCCACGGCGTCTGCCCGATGGTCGCGAACTCGCGTGCTTTCTTCAAGTCGAAATAGAACCGTTGCGCGCCGCGATTCGCGTCGATGCGTTCCCACACGCGCGGCGCGACCGCCACCATCGCGACGCCGGGCGGCGCCGCGAGCGCTTTTTGCGACGCGGTCACGACGACGTCGAATCCCCACTCGTCCATCGCGAAATCGCTCGCGGCGAGCCCGCTGACGGAGTCCACCACGGTGTACGCGCCGTAACCGCGCAGTACGGCCGCGAGCGGCGCCATGTCGCACTGCGCGCCGGTCGACGTCTCGTTGTGCGTGAGCAGCACGCCGTCGAAGCGCCGCTCACCGCGATTCGCTTCGAGCTTCGCGCGCAGCGCTCCGGGACCCACCGCGCTGCCCCACGGCGTATCGAGCACCTCGACGTCGCAGCCGAAGATGCGCGCCAGCGCGACGAGACGTTCGCCGAACACGCCGATCGGGCACGCGAGGACGCGGTCGCCCGGGCCGAACACGTTGCCGACCGCCGCTTCGAGCCCGCCCGTTCCGGACGCGCCGAGCAGTAAAACGTCCGCGTGCTCGGTACCGAAGACCGGCTTCATCCGATCCGCGATGCGCGCGAGAAGCGCTTTGAACTCGGGGCCGCGATGGTCGATCATCGGCTGCGCCGACGCGGCGAGCACGGATTCGGCGACGGTGACCGGACCCGGGATGAAAAGCAGGTTCTTCGACAACGGCTTCTCCGGCGGACGTTCGGCGTTGCGCGGTGTATTCGACATCCGATGAAGTCCCCCGGTCGCAAGATCCGGCTTACGGCGTATTCGGCCTGCGCGGGTTGAGCGAGTAAAGTCGGCTCCGCCGACCTGGCGCAGGTCCTGCGCCGCTTGCCGCCCGTGACGGACCCGAACGTCCTCGTCGGACACGCGACGAACGACGACGCCGGAGTCTACCGTCTCTCTCCCGAGCTGGCGCTGGTCCAGACGGTCGACTTCTTCACGCCCGTCGTCGACGACGCGTTCGATTTCGGCCGGATCGCCGCCGCCAACGCGCTCAGCGACGTGTACGCGATGGGCGGCGTCCCGCTCACCGCGCTCAACGTCGCGGCGTTCCCCGTGGAAGAGCTCGGGACCGACCTGCTCGGCGAGATCCTCGCCGGCGGCGCCGCGGTGGCGGCCGAAGCGGGCGTGGTCATCGTCGGCGGCCATACGATCAAGGACGCCGAGCCAAAATACGGGCTGGCCGTCACCGGAACTATCCACCCCGACCGGGTCGTTCGGAACGGCGGAGCCCGTCCCGGCGACACGCTGCTTCTCTCAAAACCGCTCGGGACGGGTATCCTGACGACGGCGCGCAAGCGCGACATGATCTCGGACGCGGAGCTGGCGCCGGCGATCGAGCAGATGGCGCGGCTCAACGATCGCGCCTCGCGCGCGATGCTCGCGCACGGTGTGCACGGTGCGACCGACGTCACCGGCTACGGCCTCGCGGGGCACGCGGGCGAGATGGCGCGCGCGTCGGGCGTCGCGCTCGCGTTCGATGCGCATCGCGTGCCGCTGTTCGCCGGCGTGCTCGAACTGATCGCACGCGGCGCGGTCCCGGGCGGAACGCATGACAATCTCGCGGACCACGCGCGCTTCACGCAGTACGCGGACGGCGTCGGCGAAGGGTACCGCATCGCGCTGTCCGATGCGCAAACATCGGGCGGTCTGCTCATCGCGATCCCGCGCGAAGGCGCGGAGCGCGTGTTGGCCGAGCTGCGCGACCTCGGCACCGCCGCGATCGTCGGGGAAGTACTCGACGGTCCCGCCGGCACGGTGTTCGTCCGCTAAGGCTCGCATGCGCTACGACGCGATCGTGCTCGGCCTGGGTGGAATGGGCAGCGCCGTCGCGGCACACGCCGCCGCGCGCGGCATGCGCGTGCTCGGCATCGAACGCTTCGGGCCTGCGCACGCGCGCGGCTCGTCGCACGGCGACACGCGCATCATCCGGCAGGCGTACTTCGAATCGCCGGACTACGTGCCGCTGCTGCGCCGCGCGTACGCGCTGTGGGACGCGCTCGAAGCGCGCACCGCGACGACGCTGCGCATGCAAACCGGCGGCCTCTTCGTCGGCCGTCCCGAGACGCCGGTGGTCGCCGGCACGCTCGCGAGCGCGCGGCAATGGGAGCTCGCGCACGACGTGTATGACGCGCGCGAGCTTCGCCGGCGCTACCCGGCGACGACGCCGCACGACGACGAGATCGGCGTGTACGAAGCGATCGCGGGCGCGCTGTTCCCCGAAGCCGGCGTGCACGCGCATTTGCTCGATGCGGCCGCCGCGGGCGCGCAACTGCGCTTCGGCACCGAAGCGACGGGCTGGGACGCCGGTGACGGCGGCGTGCGGGTCGCGCTCGATGACGGCACGCATGCCGACGCCGCGAAGCTCGCGATCTGCGCGGGGCCGTGGTTCGCGCGCGTCGCGCCCGATGCAGGCATCCCGCTGCGCATCGAGCGCAACGTGCAATTCTGGTTCGCACCAAACGACCGCGCCGCCGTCGTCCCGGAACGCCTGCCGATCTGGTGCTGCGAGCGCGCGGGTCAGCGCATGTTCTACGGCTTCCCGGACTTCGGCCGCGGTGCGAAAGTCGCACACCACGGAAGCGGGGTCGACGCCGATCCGGACGCGCTCGTGCGCGACGTTGGTGACGCCGAGATCGCGTACGTTCGCGCGGCGCTCGCGTCGTTCGTACCGGCCGCGAACGGCGCGTTCTTGCGCGCGTCGGCGTGCATGTACTCCAATACGCCGGACGAGCACTTCGTGATCGGGGCGCATCCGCGCCAGCCGCGCGTGGTGCTCGCGGGCGGCTTTTCCGGTCACGGCTACAAGTTCGCGCCGGTGGTCGGCGAAATCGTCGCCGCGCTGCTCGCCGGCGCGGCGCCGGGGTTCGCGCTCGAGCTCTTCGCGCCTGACCGCTTTCGGGAACGACGAGCAGTCTAGTCGAGCCAGGCCTCGCCGCGGCGCGCGCAGAACGCCGCGGCCTGCGCCGCGAACCACTCCGGCGCGAACTTGTCAGGAAGGGGTTCCCCACATGGCGGATCGCGTTTTTGGACCTCACGTGAGCGGATTGAATTTCCTCGGCGTCCACATCGGCGCGACCACCGACGTGTTCCGTGACGACTCCGGCGGGAAAAAGGTGCCGGCGTCGCTGAGCATCGTTTTGACGTCACCGCTCGGCAAGAGCGCGACCATCTCGAACGTCGCGAACGGCCAGACCGCGAACGTTCAAGTGACTCCCGGGATCAGCGTCACCGGAACGGTGAACAATTGCCGCACCGAACCCGCCGCCGCAGGCTCGCCCGAACTCTTCGCGTTCCAATTCACGCTACGCGCGAACGGCTCCGTGAAGGTCGGACCGTTCCCCGTCCCCGTCAACGTCCAGATCGACGCGTTCGACGTGCACGTTCCGACGGACGCCGCCGTGCACGCCCAAATCCAAGCCGGACCCCCCGCCTGATCCCCTAGCGGCAGCCCTTGCCCGTCGCGCGCCGTGCGTGATTGACGGATGCCATGAGATCATCCGTCCTCACCCCGGCGCCGGCGGCGGCTCACCGAACAGGTGCGAGCAAAGCGACGCTGCGCTACGGCTCGCTGACGATTCCCGCGGCGGCACGCGGGGCAATCGACGCCGCGTTCGCGTACCTCGGTCGCGATACGGTCGAGCGCGCGCTGATTCAGCGCGTCGAGCATAGCCGCATCCCGCACCGCATCGTCACCAACCACCGCGGCGACGACTCGTACCAGCGCGACACGCACACGATTCGCTGGGACCCGGCCAGCGCGATGCACACCACGCAGCACGGGTGCCAGTCGCCGGCGCTAGGGCTCGGCCACGAACTCGATCACGCCGCCGTGAGCGACGGCGCGTTCGATATCCTCGTCGCCATCCCGGACCGCCGATTCGACAACGCGGAAGAACGCCGCGTCATCCTCGGCTCGGAACGCCACGCGGCGCGGACCCTGCACGAGAGCACGCGCGACGATCATTGCGGCCGGCTCTACCGCGTCGACACGCCGACCGGCCGCTGACGCAGCGCCGGCACCATCATCAATCCGACGCCGGCGAGGATCACGGCGCTCGCAACCGCTTCGAGCGGCGTGAAGCGCTCGTGGAACAGCAGCATGCCGAGCAGCACCGCGACGATCGGGTTGACGTAGGCGTAGGTCGACGCGAGCGCCGTGTTCGCCGACTGCATCGTGTACAAATACGCGCTGTACGCGAAAAGGCTGCCGAACAGCACGAGCCATGCGAACCCGCCGAGCGACCCGATCGTGATCGCGTGGACGTCCAGCGCGCGCCAGTCGCCAAAGAGCGCCGCCTCGACCGCAAGCATCGCGCCGCCGAACAGCATCTGCAGGGCGGTGACGAGCACGAGGTTGTCGGACTTGGGCACACGGCGCTGGTAGATGGAGCCGAACGACCACGAAACACTGGCGAGCACCGCGACGACCGCGGGCCACAGCGGCAGCGCGCTCGTGGCCTTCGGTTGCAGCAGCAGTGCGAGCCCGGCGAAACCGAGCAGCATGCCCACGATCGCAAGGCGCGTCGGCCGCTCGCCGCCCCAGACGAACGCGATGATCGCCATCCACACCGGCGCCAGCGACAGCAGCAGCGACGTGATCCCGGTCGGCAAGAACTGGACGGCCCAGGCCGTGGTGCCGTTGCCGATCAGCAGCAAGCTCGCGCCGGTGATCGCGGCGCGCACGACGTCCGCGCGCGTCGCACGCGCCCGCCCGCGCAGCGCGCAGATCGCGTAGAGGATCGCGCCCGCGAGCAAAAAGCGCGCCGAGGCCATGGCGAACGGCGGCAGCGAGACGAGCGCGTAGCGGATGCCGGCAAACGTGGAGCCCCAGAACAGCCACACCGCGCCGATGGCGACGACGAGCCGTACGTCCACACGCACCGCGCTCGCCCCAATCGTCCGTCCTATCGTTCCGCTGGCCACTCCTAGGACAACACCTCAGCGTCAGCGGGGTTGCACCTACGCTTCAGCGGTTGCGCTTGGCGATCGCCTCAGCGATTGCGCTTTGGTGTCGCACCGCGCGCGGTGCGCGGCGGACGCTGCGCGGCCGTGCGCTTCGCGCTCGGGCGCAGCGCGACCACGTTGTTGCGGCGCGTGCTCGCCGACGGCGCTTCGATCGCGCCGAGCAGGACCGGTGTGATCACCCGCTTGCCGAGCGCGTTCTCGAATACTTCACTCAGCTCGTCGACCGGCACGAACTCGATCGCGTCGCGCACTTCCTTGGGCACGTCGTCGAGATCGATCTCGTTGCGGCGCGGGATGAGGACCTTCTTGATCCCGGCCCGCTTCGCGCCGAGCACTTTCTCTTTGAGCCCGCCGATCGGCAGCACCTGACCGGTCAGCGTGATTTCGCCGGTCATCGCGACTTCCGGATCCACTTTGAGCCCGGTGAGCAGCGACGCGATCGACGTCGCCATCGCGATGCCGGCGGACGGTCCGTCTTTGGGGATCGCGCCGGCCGGGATGTGGATGTGCAGGTCGTGCTTGCCGAACCAGTCGTCGGGCAGGCCGAGCTCGGACGAGCGCGAGCGCAGGAACGAGATCGCCGCCGTCGCGGATTCTTTCATCACATCGCCGAGCTGGCCGGTGAGCGTGAACTTCCCGGTGCCCGGCATCGCGCTCGTCTCGATGAACAAAATGTCGCCGCCGACCGGCGTGTAGAACATGCCCGTCGCGACGCCGATCGACGCCGTGCGCCGCTTGACCTCGTTATAGAAGCGCGGCTTGGACAGAAATTCGACGAGGTTCTCCGGCTTGATCTTGAGCCGGTACTTCGCGTCTTCCGCCACCTTGCGCGCGACTTTTCTGAACGTCGTACCGATCTCGCGCTCGAGGTTGCGAACGCCGGCCTCGCGTGTGTAGTCGACGATGATCTGCTTGAGCGCGCCGTCGCTGATCGAGACCTGTGCTTCCTTGAGCCCGTTGGCTTTCTTCTGCTTGGGCACGAGGTAGCGTTTCGCGATCTGCAGCTTCTCCAGCTCGG
>JAXDMA010000020.1:0-4378 GCA_034666305.1 Vulcanimicrobiota bacterium | reverse complement strand
GGGTAGCGGTCGGCGAGGTCCGCCATGCGCACGCTGCGCAGCACCTCGCGCGTGCGGTCCTCGATCTCCGAGCGCTGCAGGTTCATCACGCGCAGCCCGTACGCCACGTTTTCGAAGACCGTCTTGTGCGGCCACACCGCGTAGCTCTGGAAGATCAGCGACATGCGCCGCTTCTCCGGCGGCACCACGTGCTTGGCCGACGACACCACGCGGTCGCCGACCGTGATCGTGCCGGCGTCCGGTTTGAGAAAGCCCGCGAGCAGTTGGAGCGTCGTCGTCTTGCCGCAGCCCGACGGGCCGACGAGCGCCATGACTTCGCCGTCGGCGATCGCGAGGTCGATCGCATCCACGGCGCGCGCGCCGTTCTTGCCGTATGCCTTGGTGAGGCCCGCGATGTCGATGCGTGCCATCAGGCGCTCGTCTTGTCCATGAAGTCTTTCCCGAGGAAGCGGTACGCCACCGAGACGATGACGATGGTGATCGCGAGGATGAGGATGGCGAGCGTCGCGACGGCTTCGTAGTTGCCGGCGTCCGTGAAGTCGAAGATCTGTGTCGTCATCGTCGCGGTGCGCGGCGTGAACAAGAAGATCGCCGAGCTCAACTCGCGGATCGACGGGATGAACACCAGCAGCCAGCTCGCGAGCAGGCCGCGGCGCAGCAGCGGCGCGGTGATCGTGCGCAGCGCGCGCAGCCGCGTCGCGCCGAGCGTGCGTGCGGCATTCTCCAGGTCGACGTTGACGGCCGCGACCATCGTGCTCAAGTTGGAGAACGCGATCGGCAAGAAGCGCGTGGTGAACGCGATGATCAGGATCGTCGCCGTGCCGTACAGCACCAGCGGCGGGTGCGAATACGCCGCGTAGATCCCGATCGCGAGCACGATGCCGGGCACGACGAACGGCGCCATGCACACGATCCCCAGCAGACCGGCGCCTGGGAACAGCTTGCGGCTCGACGTATACGCGATCAGGAAGCCCACGATCGTCGCGATCGTCGCCGCGGCCGCGCCGTAGCTGAGGCTGTGGAAGATCGCGCGCCGCGTCTCGGCATTGTCGAAGATCGCCCAGTGGTACCAGTACAGCGTGAGGTTGCCGGGCACGGGCCCTTGGCTCCAGATGTGCGAGAGCGACGTCGCGAGCAGCGCGAGATACGGCAGCAGCACCGAGCACAGCGGCACGATGAGGGCGGCGGCCAGCAGCGGCCACTTCCACACGCCGAGGTCGATGAGCCGGCGCCGGCCGCCCTTGCCGCCGACCACCGTGAACTTGCGGCGCCCGAGGATGCGTCGCTGCAGCAGCAGCAGCCCGAGCGTCACGCCGATCAGCGGCATCGCGTACGCGGCGGCGAGCTCGGTGCGCACGGGATATTGGAAGAACAAATACAGCTGCGTCGTGACGACCTGCGTGCGCGCCGGGATGAGCAAGAACGCGGGCGTGCCGAACTCCGCAAGCGCTTCGAGGAACGACATGATGAAGCCGCCGATGATCGCCGGCATCACCAGGGGCAGCGTGATGGATCGCATCGTGCGCCATGCCGACGCCCCCAGCGTCGAAGACGCATCTTCCAAATCGGTCGGCAGCAGCTCCAGCGCGCCCGCCACGAACGTGAACGTGTACGGCACGTTGTACAGCGCCATCACGAAGATCGCGCCGGCGAGCGTGAAGATGTTGAGCGGACCGTGCGCCGCGTGCGTCACCGACACGATCGCGCGGTTGATCCAGCCGCTGTTCGGCGCGGCGAGCAAGATCCACGCTTCGGCGCCGATGAACGACGGCGTCACGAACGCCGCGGTGATCAGCGCGCGCAAGCCTTTGCGGCCCGGCAGGTTGGTGCGTGCCATCAGCCACGCGAGCGGCGTGCCCAGCAGCGCCGCAATCGTCGCCACCGAGAGCGCGAGCACGAACGAGTTGATGATCGGCCGGAGGTAGATCGACTTGGTGAACGCGTCGTAGTAGTTGCCCAGCGTAAAGCCGCCGATGTCGGCGTGCTGCAGGCTGATGACGAAGAGATACGCCAGCGGGACGATGACGAGGATCGCCAGCACGACCACCGCGCCGATGAAGAAGACTGGGCCGACGTCGAACGACGACCCGGTGCGTTCCACTCGGCGCGGTGCCGCTGCGAGGCTCATCTCAGACGTTGAACGTTTCGCGCCACTTCGCGGTGACTTCCGGGATGCCGACCAGCAGCCGTTCGATCTTCACGTGATACGTGCGCAGGCGATCGACGCGCACGCCGGTCGCCGGAGCAACGTCGAGGCGCAGCGGCAGGTTGAACGTCGACGCGGCCGTCTCCGAGTACTCCTTGGAGTAGTAGTAGTTCATGAACAGGCGCGCGGCGTTGGGGTGCGGCGCTTCCTTCAGCACGGTGACGGGTGCGGTGACCAAGATCGTGTCGTCTTCCGGGAACGAGATGTTGATCGCGTTGCCGCCGGCTTTGCGCTCGAGCGCGAGGCTGTCGGCGCCGGGTCCCACCACGCGCTCGCCCGACACGATGTCGGTCGTGCAGTCGAACACCGATCGCCCGATCTTCGGGTTGTTCGCCGCGAGCTTCTTGAAGTAGTTGTCCCATCCGTACTTGTCGTTCATCGCGACGACCCAGTTGCCGACGTACCCGCTGAAGCCAGGATGCCCCATCGAAACGAGATCCTTCATGCGCGGATCGAGCAGATCGTTCCAGTGCCGCGGGGCCGGCAGCTTTTTCGGGTTGTAGTTGATGAGCATCAGCGCGATGTCGCCGAGCTGATACGCGTCGTCGGGATCGAGGTGCTGGTATTCCTTTGGGATTTTGTCGATGTCACCGGGCACGAACTGCGCCAGCGCGTTCTGCTTTTTAAGCGTCGTCATGTGCGCTTCGTCGGTCGACGCGAACACGTCGACTTGGTGCACGTTCGATTTGAGATCTTGGGTGAGGCGCTGGAAAAGCACCTGACCGGTCTGGCGCAGGAGCTCCACTTCGACGCCCGGATATTTCTTTTTGAACGATGCGGCGATCTTCTCGGCAGCTTGCTGCGTGTAGTGGCCCGTCCACCACACGATCTTGCCTTCTTTCTTCGCCGCGTCGTAAAGCTTGGATACGTCGGCGTCGGTCACTTGGTTTTTTCGCCGCGCGAGCGCGCCGAGCGGCGCACCGCCGGCCAATCCCGCCGCGCCCACCGCGGCGGCAGTACGAACGAACGTCCCTCTGGTCGTCATGGCGTCTCCTCTTCTAGTGCCGCGGCGTAGACCTCGGCGACGTGCAGCGAACGGCGTCCGGCACCGTGCGCGATCTGGTGTTTACAGCTCATACCATCCGCAACGACGAGCGCGTCCGCATCGGCGGCGCGCACTGCCGGCAAGAGATCCCGTTCGGCCATTCTCATCGACACGTCGTAATGCTCGGCTTCGTAGCCGAACATCCCCGCCATCCCGCAGCACGACGATTCGATCACCGACGCGTTCAACCCCGGTATGGCTTGCAGGGCTCGAACGACGGCCGGCATCGCGCCGAACGCCTTCTGGTGGCAGTGCCCGTGCACGACCGCACGCTTGTTCAGCGCTCGCAGCGGCGGTGCCCACCGCTCGGCGCCGAGCTCGCGCGCCACGAACTCCTCGAACAGCAGTGCCTGCGCGGCCACGGCGCGCGCGGCGGCGGTGGGAACGAGCGCGAGGAACTCGTCGCGCAGCGTAAGCAGGCACGACGGCTCCAAGCCGATGATGGGAATGCCGCGCTCGGCGTACGGCGCGAGCGCCGCAATCGTGCGCTCGGCCTCCGCTCGCGCTTCGTCGAGGAGGCCCGCGCCGAGATACGTGCGCCCGCAGCACAGCGGGCGCGGGCCATCGCTCGCTCGCGCGAACGTGACGTCGTAGCCCGCGGCGAGGAGCACGCGCTGCGCGGCGCGCGCGACGTCGGCTTCGAAGTAGCGGTTGAACGTGTCGACCAACAGCACGACCTCGCCGTGCTTCGCGGCCGTCGCCCGCGCGGATGATGCGGCCCCGCGGCCGTCGCGAAACGGCCGCGCGTGCCAGCGCGGCAGCGGGCGCTTCGCCGTGAAGCCGGTCGCGCGCTCGAAGAGGCGCGCAACGCCGGGGATGCTGTCGCGCAAGTTGGCAAGCCGGCGCAGCGGGCCGGCGCGGTGCGCGGCGCGCGGCAGCGCGGCGACGACGCGGTCGCCCAGCGGCGTGCCGTGCTGCTTGCGGTAATGCGCGAGAAATTCGATCTTCATGCGCGCCATGTCGACGCCGGTCGGACACTCGCGGCGGCAAGCCTTGCAGGACACGCAGAGATCGAGCGCGTCGTAGAGCTCTTGCGAGGTCAGGCCGTCCGGGCCGAGCTGGCCGGTGAGGGCCAAGCGCAGCGCGTTGGCGCGGCCGCGCGTGACGTGATGCTCGTCGTCGGTGAC
>JAXDMA010000019.1:0-27127 GCA_034666305.1 Vulcanimicrobiota bacterium | reverse complement strand
GGCCGGGTCCTTGGCGGACTTGGCCTTCTTGAACAGCGTCTTCAGACGGGTCTTCGCGTCGAGGTTCCGCAGCGTGCGCTTTTCGCTCTGGCGCACCCATTTGACGGCGGCTTTGATGTTGGGCACGAAGGGTAGCCTACCACATTCCGCCCTTTGAGACAACGGCTTCGCCCTCGTCAGGGCGCCGGCGACGTCCTGACGATCTCCGCATATGAGGCGTAGCGGCTGGCTGTGATCGCGCCCGCGTCGACGGCCGCCCGGACGGCGCAGCCCGGCTCGGTGAGGTGGCGGCAGTTCGAGAAGCGGCATTGCGTCGCGGGCTCGCGCATCTCGACGAACAGCCAGCCGACCTCGTCGGCGGGCATCGGGTCGAGGGTGAACTCGCCGATCCCGGGGCTGTCGATCAGGAATCCGTCGCCCAGCCGCACCAGCCGCGCCGACGTGGTGGTCTGGCGGCCGCGGCCGAAACGCGACAAATCGCCCACGATGCCGATCCCGCCGAGCGCCTTGAAGATCGTCGACTTGCCCACCCCGGAGTTGCCCACGAGCAGCGCGTGCCGAGCGGAGATCTGCGCGCGCAGGTCGTCCACGCCGCGGCCCGTCTTCGGGTTGAGCACGATCGTCGGCACGCCGATCCCGCGATAGAGCGACGCGATCCGCTTCGCGGCGTCTTCGCCGGCAAGGTCGGCTTTGGTGAGAAGAAGCAGCGGTTCGACGTCGTGCTGCAGCGCGAAGGCGACGAGCTGATCGATCATCACCAAGTGCAGCGGCGGATCGACCAGCGCGGCGACGACCGCGACGGTATCGACGTTCGCGGCCATCGTCTTCGTCCGGCCGCCCCCGGTGCGCCGGACGAGCGCGAAACCGCGCGGGTGCACGGCATCGATCACCACGCGGTCCTCGGCGATGACCTTCGCGTCGACCAGATCGCCCGGCACGACCATTTCGCGGCCGCCGGTGTCGGACCGCGCGGCCCGGCGCAGCGACGCCAGGCGCGGTTCGGTCTCGTCCTCGGCGACGAGCCAGGCGGAGTTGCGGCCGACCGCGATCACCCGCGCGCGGCGGAGTCCTTGGTCGCTCACGCGAACGTCTGAGCGGCCGTGATCGTTACCCGCACCGTGAGCCTCGCCGACCCGCTCGCCCGCGCGAACGTCGCCGATGCGCTGCGCGGTCCGGGCGGCCCGGTCGGCGTCATCGACGTCGCGGAGGACGGCCCCACCGTGACGGTGCGGTTCGACGACGCCGTCACCGCGCCCGATCTCATCGACGATCTCGTCGCGATCGAGTCGGTGTTCGTGCCGGCCCGCACCGATCGCGATCTCGCATTCGACGAAGCCGCGGCCATCGCGGCTGCAGGCTTGGGCGACCCGGAGCTGGATGCATCGCGCATCATCGAGACGTACCTGCCGAACGCGCCGGGGCGCCGATGAACTGGCCCAGCCTTCCCGTCCACATCAACTTCACGATAACCGATGCGATCGACATCCTCGCGACGTCGATTCTTGCGTACTATCTGCTGCTCCTGATCCGCGGAACGCGCGCCGTGCAAATCATGTTCGGTCTGTTCGTGCTCGTGGTGATCCTCGCCGTTTCGAACCTGCTGCACCTGCTCGTGCTGGCCACGGTGATGCAGTACCTGCTCCTGGGCACGGCGGTCGGGCTGCCGATCGTGTTCCAGCCCGAGCTGCGGCGCGGCCTGGAGCAGATCGGGCGCGGCCGGCTGTTCGTGCGCGACCGGCGCGCCGAGGATGAGATCACCACGGAGCAAATCCAACACGTCACGCACGCGGCGTTCCAGCTCTCCGGCCGGCGAGCCGGCGCGCTGATCGTGATCGAGCAACAGACGGGTCTGCGCGAATACGTCGAGAGCGGCACGGCGCTGGACGCGCGCCTTTCATCGGACCTGCTGCTGGCGATCTTCAACAAGACGTCGCCGCTCCACGACGGCGCGGTGATCGTGCGCGAGTTGCTGATCGAAGGCGCCGCGTGCTTCTTGCCGCTCAGCGACAACACGCTTTCGGTCGATCGTCACGTCGGGACGCGCCATCGCGCCGCCGTCGGTCTGACGGAACAAACGGACGCCGTCGTCGTCGTCGTGAGCGAAGAGAACGGCCTGATCTCCGTCGCGCGCGCCGGCCGGCTCTCCGTACCGATCGACGATGAAGAACGGCTGCGGCGCGTGTTGTCGGCGTGCCTGCGCCCCACGCGCCGGCGCACCCAGGCCGAAGGCGGCCTCCTCGCCAACCTGCTGACCCGAGTTCCGCGTGCTGCTCAACCTCCTCAAGAACAACTTCGGACTTAAGCTCTTCGCCGTGTGCCTCGCGCTCGCGGCGTGGGGCTATTTCCATCTCGCTGCCGCGCCCGGCACCACGGCGAAGTTCGACCAGACGCTCGAAGTCCCGATCGTCGTCACGGGTTTGAAACCGGGCTATCAAGCGCGCTACACCGAGAAGCTGGCGACGGTCATCGTCGAAGCGCCGCGCAACGGCCCGCCCGTCAAAGCCGACCAGGTCGAGGCGGTGCTCGACGTGCGCGACCTCGTCGATCCCGGCGACCACTACGTGCGCGTCAACGTCGTATCACCCGATCTCGCGATCAAGTCGCTGTCGCCGGGCTCGGTGAAGATCTCGCTCGGCCGGCTCGAAGAGCGCACCGTGCCGGTGAGCTTCGACTACGTCGGCGACCGCCGCGGCATCGTCGTCGAGTCGGCCGAAGTGAATCCGCCCACGACGACCATCCGCGGCGTCGCGAGCGATCTCTCGAAAGTGACCAGCGTGCGCGTCGAGATTCCGGTCCCGAGCAAGCCGAAACAGTTCGATTCCATGATCCGCCCGACGCCGACGGGCGCCGACGGCGGTGAGATCGGCGACGTGCAGATCTCGCCCAACCTCATCCGCGTCCGCGCCCGATTCATATCCAGCACCTCGAAGACGAAATAGCGAACACGAATGGGACGATACTTTGGCACCGACGGCGTGCGAGGCGTCGCGAACGCCGACCTGACGCCAGAGCTCGCGTACGCCGTCGGCCGTGCCGGCGCGGCCGTCATCGCGCACGCGCAGCCGTTGGACAAGCCCATCGTGGTCGGGCGCGACACGCGGCTCTCGGGCCCGATGCTCGAAGGGGCGATCATCGCGGGGATCGCGTCGACGGGCCGCAACGTCGTGCTGCTCGACGTCGTGCCGACGCCCGCCGTCGCCGCCATCACGGCAAGCATCGAAGCCGCCGCCGGCGTGATGATCTCCGCGTCGCACAACCCGATCGAAGACAACGGCATCAAGTTCTTCGGCGCCGACGGGTTCAAACTGTCCGACGCGGTGGAGCACGAGATCGAAGCGCTGATCGACGCGCACGCCCAGCTGCCGCGCCCGACGGGGCTCGACATCGGCATCGTCACGCATACGCGCGGTTTGATCGACAACTACTTCGCCAAGCTCGTGGCCGCCGGCGCGAACCTCCACGGGTTGACCGTGGTCGTCGACGGCGCGTTCGGCGCCGCGTATCTCGTCGGCCCGAAGATCTTCGAGCGGCTGGGCGCGCGCGTCATCGCGCTCAACTGCGAGGACGACGGCAGCCGCATCAACGTGGATTGCGGTGCGACGAACCTCGCGATGCTGCGCGCGCGCGTGCGCGAGGAGATCGCGCACTCGAGCGGCCCCGTCGTCGGCGTCGCGTTCGACGGCGACGCGGATCGCGCGCTGTTCGTGGACGAAGCCGGCGAGGTGCTCAGCGGCGATCACGTGATGCTGATCCTCGCGCGCGATCTCGACGAACGCGGCGAGCTGCCCGGCGACACCGTCGTCGGCACGGTGATGTCCAACATGGGCTTCGAGAAGGCGCTCGAGCGCGCGGGGATACGCCTCGTGCGCGCGGCGGTCGGCGATCGCTATGTGCTCGAGATGATGCGCGCCGGCGGTTACCGTTTCGGCGGCGAGCAGTCCGGTCACGTGATCGACCTCGCGCGCGGCACGACCGGCGACGGCCCGATGACGGCGGTCGCGTTGTTCTCGGTCGCCGCGCGCACGAAGCGCACGCTGCACGAGCTCGCGGCGGATCTTGCGGTATATCCGCAAGTTCTGGTGAACGTGCGCGTCGCCGACAAAGGCATCGCCGAACACCCGAACGTGCGCGACGCAATCGCCGCGGCGGAACGTGAATTGGCCGGCAATGGACGGATTCTCGTGCGCGCGTCGGGTACGGAACCGCTCGTTCGCGTGATGGTGGAAAGCAGCGACAGAACGCGCACGGAGTCGCTTGCGAAAACGGTCGCAGAAGCAATAAGCCGGTTAGGCTGACCCGCGTCGTACGCGGGTCTTGCCGCGGTCGACGAGCGCAGCGACTCGACCATCGACTAACGTCGCAGGACGCGTCGGCCGATCTTTACGATGTGGGGGCGGTGCCGGGAGGAGATGCCCGGAGAGAACGCCTATCCCCCATCCCGTGGCCCTAAGAAATTGGGGTCGCCGGTCCGGTGGGCGTTAATCGCTTGCCGGGTTCGTACATAGCCTGCTAATGATCACGGAGTCCGCCTCGAGGCTAGGCGGAGCGGGGGACCACCAAGGAATGGGGTGAATGCGCCGGTCGGCGCTAGGGCGATTTCTTCCGCCCGAACCCGTCAACTAACCCCGTACGTGTGGAAGAAGGAGCAGTCTTGCATCGTTCCATCCTCACCGGGTTTGTCGTTTGCTTTCTCTCGGCCGGTTTGCCGATCGTAGCGAGCGCGACGGAGACGAGTGAACATGGCGCGCCGGTCGTCTCCACGACGACCGCCGTCACGACCGCGGCCGTGCTGAGCGCCGCCGAGGCCGCCGCCCCCACCGACGGGGCCGACCTCGAAATGTGGAATGCCTCGCCCTCGAACACCGAAGACGCGGTCCCGGCGGCCTCGCCGGCTCGGGCGACGCGCCTCCTCCACGTGCAAAAATTCGCCAACGGGATCGCCGCACGAGGCGCCGCGATGGCGTCGAGCCTCACGCGCAACGCGATGCGCTTCCTGGGCGTCCGGTACTCGTTCGGCGGCACCTCGGCCTACGGGTTCGACTGCTCGGGCTACGTCCAGCACGTCTTCGCCTTGATGGGCCGGTCGCTGCCGCGCACCGCCGATGCGCAGTACTTCGCCGGCAAGAGCTTCGCGGGCCAGCCGCGCGCCGGCGACCTCGTGTTCTTCCACACCTACGAACGCGGCGTGTCGCACGTTGGGATCGCGCTGGGCGGCGACCGCTTCGTGCACGCCTCCTCGAGCCACGGCGTGATGGTCTCCACCCTCCACGACTCATACTGGGGCGCTCGCTACCTCGGCGCAAAGCGCGTCGTCAACTAACGTCGAACCCTCCGCGGCGTGACGAACGGCGCGGATCCGGAACTGCAGCAACGAGCGGCCAACGCGTACGTCGTCTGGCCGCTCGCCGTTTTGGACGTGTTCCGCGAGCCCGCTGACGCAACCGCGTGGTCGCGCCTGCATACGCGCCAGGCGCTCGTGTACGGCGTCGTCGCGACGCTGGCATATCTGGTGCTGCTCGCGCTTCCGTTCCTCATCTACCTCGTGGTCCCGCCGCTCGCCGGCTCGTTGACCGCGGTCGTGTGGATTTACGCGCTGGGGCTGCTGGCGGACATCGTCGGCGCCTTCGTGCTCATGGGGCTGTCGCTCACGTATCGCGAGCGCGCGCTGCGCGGCGAGCTCTTCGCAATCCGTTTCGTCACGCCGATCGCCGACCGGCTGTTTCGCCTCACCCGTTAAAACCGGGGCTAGGGAACCTCGTCGGCGGCGCGAACCGGTTGGGCGCAGCGATCAGACGCATCTGACTCGGTGGGGCGTCGCCAAGCGGTAAGGCAGCGGGCTTTGAATCCGCCATGCGATGGTTCGAATCCATCCGCCCCAGCATTGCTTCGGGTCGCTGCGCTTCCGAAGCACACGGCATGACCCGCGTTCGACGCGGGTCAGCCTTTCGGTGACAGGGTGGCAGCGCGGCGCAGGAAGGCGGTCGCTGCCGGGCAAGCTCGGTTTCATGCCGATTGCGCGCTTCGTCTCGTTGCGACGCCTCGCAACGCTGTCCGTTTTTTGCGTGGTTTCGAGTGTCGTCGCGCCGGCCACCGGCGCTAGTGCCGCGCCGGCGGCGGTCGCCGCAGCCGGCGATGCTGCCGAGTACACGAAGGCGCAGACGCTCTTCCACGATCGCAAGTTCAAAGAAGCGATCGTCGTGCTCGATCCGTACCTCGCCCAGAATCCGCGCGACGCGCGCGCGTTCGTTCTGCGCGGCGACTGCAAGGCGGATCTCGGCGACAACGAGGGCGCGCTCAAAGACTACAACTCGGCGATCAAGATCGAGCCCGAGTACGAGTACGCCTACGTCACGCGCTGCGAGACGCGTCTCGCGCTCGACGATGCCGCCGGCGCGCTGCGCGACTGCGACATCGCGGTGCGCCTCAACGCGACCGATGCGCTGGCGTTCGAGGACCGGGCCGACGTGCAGTTCCAGCGCGAAGCGTACGATCTCGCGCTGCAGGACTACGACAAGGCGATCGAGCTCGGGCGCTCGAGCGCGTACGTGTACGCGGCACGCTGCGACACCGAGCGGCTCCTCCACAAGGAGGATCGCGCAAGGGCCGATTGCGAGAAGGCGCTCGCGATCGATCCGAAGAGCCGCCGCGGTTTGTGGTCGCGAGGCCGCCTCGCGTTGGTGCAAACGCGCTACACCGACGGCATCGCCGACCTCAACGCGTATATCTCGCAAGAGCCGAAGAAGTCCGACGTCGCGTATTATTTTCGCGGGCTGGCGTACAACCGCATACGAAGCTATCCGTTGGCGCTCGAGGACTTGCAGACGTACGTGCAGCGGCGCCCGGCCGACCCCGACGGGTACAAAGAACGCGCCATTGCGAAGTTCGGCGTGGCCGATAAAGACGGCTCGCTCGCCGATCTGACGACGGCGATGCGCGGCTATCGCAAGGACGGTAATACCGCGGCCGCGGATCGCGTCGGCACGATGATCGAATCCGTTCGTGCGGGGAAACAACCCGCGCCGTGACGGCCGTCGCGGAGGGCCTCTCGACCGTCCTCGCCGCGTTCGCGCGCGGCGACCTCGGCGCCGCCGCGGCCGGGTTCGCCGAGCACGCCGTCTACCGTGAGGCGCGCAAGCCGGCGCTCCACGGCCGGCCGGCGATCGCCGACCACTTCGCGCGCTTCGCATCCGCGGGCCCCGCGTGGGAATTTCTCGTCGACGACGTCATTGCGGACGGCGACCGCGCGTGCGTCGTTTATCGCTTTCGGGCCGGCGAAGGCGACGGTATACACCGGCTCGAACGCGCCGGATGTGCGCTCGTTCGGTTGGACGGGCGCGGACACGTCGCGCAATGGCGGGAGTACGAGGGATGAGCGTCAACGGAACCCCACAGCACCACGAGGATCTCTCGATCCACGTTCACGTCGTGGACGACATGCAGGTGTTCGAACTCGTCGGCTCGCTCGACATCGCAACGTCGCCGACCGTGCGCGCCGCGCTCACCAGCGCATCCGAGCGCGGCAGCCACCGCTTGATCGTCGACCTTACGCAAGTCGATTTCCTCGATTCGACGGGGTTGGGCGCGCTCATCGGCGGCCAGCGGCGCGCCAAGGAGTTCAGCGGCGAGGTGCGTTTGGTGGCGAAGGAGGGGCAGATTCTCCGTCTGCTTCGCATCACCGGTTTGCTCAAGGTCTTCGCCGTCTACGCGACGCTCGACGACGCGCTCGCCGACGGAGCCCGCGTCGGCGACCTTTAGCCGCTAGCGCCCGCGCGCGCGGTCGCGCCTGCCGTCAGCGACTCGTCCACGAGCTCGATGACGTGCTTGATCGCAATGCGTTCGCCGCCGGCTCGGTCCAGGCCGTTGCGCATCTGCAAGGCGCAGCCCGGGTTCGCGGTCGCGACGATGTCCGGCGCGACTTCCAAGATGCGCTCGGTCTTGCGGCGCTGCAGCCGCTGCGACATCTCCGGCTGCGTGACGTTGTAGATCCCGGCCGAACCGCAGCACAGCGACGATTCGTCCATCTCGCGCACTTCGAGTCCCGGAATCTTGGCGAGCAACCGGCGCGGCGGTGCGGTGATGCGCTGCGCGTGCGCGAGGTGACACGCATCTTGATACGTCACGATCCCGCGGAGCGCGCCGAACGCGCGGTCCGGCAGGCCCAGCTCGTCGACGTACTCGAGCACGTCGCGAACCTTCGCGGAAAACGCGCCGGCGCGCTCGGCCCACTCGGCGTCGTCCGCAAACAGATGGCCGTATTCTTTGAGCGCCGAACCGCAGCCCGCGGCATTGATCACGTAGACGTCGGCGCCGCTGCGCTCGAACGCGGCGATGTTGCGTTTGGCGAGCTCGCGCCCGCGCGGCATCTCGCCGGCGTGGATCGTGATGGCGCCGCAGCAGCCTTGCTCGCGCGGGACGATCACTTCCACGCCGGCGGCGTTGAGCACGCGCACCGTCGCCTGGTGCCACGGCGCGAACGCGACGTGCATGATGCAGCCCACGTGCAAGAACGCGGTCGCGCGGGGCGGGTCGCCCTGGCGCTGCGCAAAGGTCGGCGCGAAGCGCTGGTCGCGCGGCGCGAAAAAGCGGTCGGAGATGCGCGGCGCCAGCGCCTCCATGTCGGCCAGACCCAGCCGGCGCAGGATGCCGGTGCGCCGCACGAGATCGCGTAAACCGCTGCGCTGGTAGAACTTCAACAGGCGCGCCGCCGCACGCATCAGCCACATCTTCGAAAAGAGCTCGCCGACGAGCACGGCGCGACCCAGGCGTGCGTACCACGAGCGCACGGGACCTTGCGCGCGCACGATCTGCGTGCGAGCAGGCTCGAGGATCTTACCGTACTCCACGCCCGACGGGCAGACCGCCTCGCACGCCCGGCAGTCCAGACACTCCGACATCTGGTGGACGAAACCGGGGCTCAGCAGATCGAGGCGTTCCTCCGAAACGGCCTTGATCAGCGCGATGCGACCGCGCGGCCCGGACGTCTCGACCAGCGTTTCGACATATGTCGGACAGGTCGGTAGGCACAAACCGCAGCGAACGCACCGGTCGAAGACGTCCGGCGGCGGAACATCGGGCGCGACGAAGCCTTGCATCACGATGACACCGCGTTCGCGAACGCGAAGCGGGCCACATGCCCGCACCCGTCGATCCCACCCGCGCGCGCAGCTCCGTCGTCGTCGACGGCCGCGACCGCGCAGCCGCCCGGTCGTTCTACCACGCCGTCGGGTTCAACGACGAAGACCTCGCCAAACCGCTGGTCCTGATCGCGAACACGTGGACCGACGCGATGCCGTGCAATTTCGGGTTGCGCGCGCTCGCGGACCACGTCAAAGCGGGCGTGCGGGCGGCGGGCGGAACGCCGATGGAGTTCAACACGATCGCGATCTCCGACGGCATCACGATGGGCACCGAAGGGATGAAAGCATCGCTCGTATCCCGTGAGGTGATCGCCGATTCGATCGAGCTCGTCGCGCGCGGGTACGGGTTCGACGCCATCGTCGCGCTCGTCGCATGCGACAAGACGATCCCCGCGGCCGGCATGGCGCTGCTGCGGCTCGACATTCCCGGGCTCGCGCTTTATGGGGGGTCCATCGCGCCGGGCCGCTACAAGGGCCGCGACCTCACGATCGGCGACGTCTTCGAAGCGATCGGCGAACACGCCGCGGGCAAGATCGACGACGCGGAGCTGCGCGCGATCGAGTACGCCGCGTGCCCGGGCGCGGGCGCGTGCGGCGGGCAGTTCACCGCCAACACCATGGCGATGGCGCTGGAATTTCTCGGTCTGTCGATGGTCGGCAGCGCGAGCCCCGGCGCCACCGATCCGCGCAAGGAGAAAGAAGGCTATCGCGCCGGCGTCACGGTGATGGAGATGCTGCGCAGCGGCTTGACGCCGCGCAAGATCGCCACGCGCGCCGCGTTCGAGAACGCGATCGCCGGCGCGACCGGCACGGGCGGCTCGACCAACAGCGTGCTGCACCTGATCGCGATGGCGCGCGAAGCGAACGTGCCGCTCACGCTCGAAGATTTCGAGCGCATCTCGGAGCGCACGCCGATCGTCGCGGACCTGCGCCCAGGCGGCAAGTATGTCGCGCTCGACGTCGACAAAGCAGGCGGGATCCAGCTCATCGCGCGCCGGATGGTTGAAGGCGGACTCGTCGACGGCGACACGCTCACACCCAGCGGGCACACGCTGCGCGAAGCGACGGCCGATGCCGCAGAGACGCCGGGCCAGCAGGTCGTCTCGACCGCGGACCATCCTTTCAAGAAGAAGGGCGGACTGCGCATTCTGCGCGGCAACCTCGCACCGGACGGCGCGGTGGTGAAGGTCGCCGGGCACGAACCGACGCTGCTGACCGGGCGCGCGCGCGTGTTCGAGCGCGAAGAGGACGCGATGCACGCGATCGACGCGCGCGAGATCGTCGCGGGCGACATCGTTGTCATTCGCTACGAAGGCCCCAAGGGCGGCCCCGGGATGCGCGAGATGCTCGGCGTCACCGCGGCGATCGTTGGTCAGGGCTTGGGCGATTCGGTCTCGCTTGTGACGGACGGCCGTTTCAGCGGCGCGACGCGCGGGCTGATGGTGGGACACGTCTCGCCCGAAGCGTTCGCCGGCGGGCCGATCGCGTTCGTGCGCGACGGCGACACGCTGACGATCGACGTGGAGCGCGGCCGGCTCGACGTCGCACTGTCGGACGTCGAGCTTGCGGAACGCGCGCGCGGATGGCGCGCACCCGAACCGCGCTATACGAGCGGGGTCTTCGCCAAGTACGCCGCGCTGGTCTCCTCGGCTGCGGAGGGCGCGGTCACGCGCCCACCGGCATGACGCGGTCGCCGGGCGCGGCGATCGCGCTGCGCTGCAGCGGGTGCGATGTCGCGGCCGACGGCGTCGACGCGCTCGCGTGCGCGGACTGCGGCGACTTGCTCGCGTTCGCGCTCGACACCGATCGCATCGAGGCGCACACCGTCGAGACGAATGCGCGCTTGCGCCGGGCATCGCTCGATCCGCGCGATCGCAGCGGCGTGTGGCGTTTTCGCGAGTTGCTCCCGCCGGTCGCCGGCGAAGCGATCACGACGCTGCGTGAAGGCGACGTGCCGCTGATCGACGGTCCGCGCGGCGCGGCGTACGCCGGCGTCGACGCCCTCGCGTATTTGCACCTGGGCGTCAACCCGACGGCGTCGTTCAAGGACGCCGGCATGACGGTCGCGATCTCGCACGCGCGCGAGCGCGGCGCGCGCGTCGCCGTGTGCGCGAGCACCGGCAACACCGCAGCGTCGATGGCCGCGTATGCCGCGCGCGCGGGGATGATCGCGGTGGTGATCGCGCCCGTCGACGGCATCAGCGCGGCCAAAGTCGCGCAAACCCTCGACTACGGCGCGCACGTCGTGGCCGTCGACGGCGATTTCGACGATGCGCTGCACGCGGTGCGCGCGCTCGACCCGGCTGCCGTCGCGGTGGTGAACAGCATCAACCCGTACCGCATCGAAGGGCAGAAGACGGCGGCGCTCGTGCTGCTCGAGCAGCGCCGCTGGCTCGCGCCCGATTGGGTGGTGCTGCCGGGCGGGAACCTCGGCAACGCCAGCGCGCTCGGCAAAGGTTTTCGCGAAGCGCGCGCCATCGGGATCGCGGCGCGCATCCCGCGGCTCGCGGTCGTGCAGGCCGCAGGCGCGGCGCCGTTCGCGCGCGCGTGGCGCGACGACGCGGAGCTGGTGCCCGTGCGCGCGGAGACCGACGCGACCGCGATCCGCATCGGCGCTCCGGCCTCGTGGAAAAAGGCGCGGAACGAAGTGCGCGCCTCGAACGGCACCGTGCTCGCGGTCGACGATACCGAGATCGCGGAAGCGCGCGCCGTCATCGGGCGCGACGGCGTCGGATGCGAACCGGCGTCGGCCGCATCGCTCGCCGGCTTGCGGCGGCTCGTGGCGGACGGCACCGTCGCTCGCGACGCCGACGTCGTCTGCGTGCTGACGGGCCACGTTCTCAAGGACACGGCGTACGCAGCGCGCTATCACGCGTCGGCCGCGCCGCACGCGAATGCGATCGTGCGCGGCACCGAAGTCGCAGCGTATCTCGACCGGTTGCCCGTGAGCGCACGCTGAGCGTGCGCGCACGCGTGAGCGCGCTCGGGGCGAGATGATCGCGTTCACGGTCTCCGCGCCCGCGTCGAGCGCCAACCTCGGCGCGGGCTTCGACGCCGTCGCGGTCGCACTGGAACTGCGCATGACCGCGCACGTGCGCGAACTCGCGCCCGGCGCGCCGCCGGCGTGGCGCTATTCGGGCGCGCACGCGCCGACGCACGACGGGCTGCGCGGCTGCATCGAGCGTGCGATCGCGCGCATCGCTCCCGCCGCGCCGCCGCTGAACATCGTGCTCGACAACGCGATACCGCTCGGAGGCGGTCTGGGCAGCAGTGCCGCCGCGCGCGCGCTCGGCGTCGCGATCGGTGCGCGGCTCGTGGATCGGCAACCGCCGGACGACGTTCTGGTACAGGCCGTCGCCGAGTTGGAAGGCCATCCGGACAACGCGCTCGCCGCGTGGTACGGCGGTGCGGTGATCGCCGCTTTCGGCGACGATGGTCTCACGGCCGCGCGTTTCGCGCCGCCCGCCGCCGGCGCAGTCGTCGTCGTGCCCGAGATCGCGCTGTCGACCGCGCAAGCGCGCACCCTGATGCCGGCAACCTATGCACGCGAGGACGTCGTGCACAACGTGCAGCGCGCGGCGCTGCTCGGGGCCGCGCTCGCCGCGGGCCGGCTCGATCTGCTTCGGGCGGCGGCGCGCGACAAGCTGCACCAGCCGTACCGGGCGGGCGTCATCCCGGGCCTCGCCGAGATCCTGGAACTCGACGATCCGGCGCTCGTCGCCGTCGCGCTCTCCGGCGCGGGGCCGTCGGTCCTCGCGCTCGTGTACGGCGACCCGTACCGCATCGGCGCGCTGGTGGCCGCAGTGTTCGCGCGGCACGGCGTGCGTGCCACGATCCTCACGCCGCCGCTTGCTTCCAAGGGGCTCATCGTCACCGCGATCGACCAGTGACCGGTTTGGGACGTAGCGACCAAGCTGGAGGGGGACCATCGGGACACGAGAACGTGGTGCGGCAATGATCAGCGTCAGCGTCGGGTCGCCCGCAGGGATGTGTTCCGTCGCGAGCCCTGCGTTCTACCGGTACGTCCTTCGCTTGGCCGAGGCGCCGCTTCACGCGAGCGCCGTCGACCGCGCGCACCTGGACGTGCTCGCGAACGTTCCGCACGCGTATGCGGATGAAGAAGAATGCTCCGGCGACGGCTGGCGCATCGTCCCCGCCGTGTCCTACGAGGACTGGCCGGTGCTCGAAGCCACGCCGCAGCGCCTGCGCGCGGCGTTCCAAACCGCTCGCCGCCTGCTCTGGACCAACGCCGGTCCGGTCGGCATCAGCGCGGGCGACATGATCGCCGTCGACACGCAGATCGATTCGGTTCTCGGCGTCCTGCGCCAAGCCGAAGCCGGCGGCTTCAGCGTCAACGTCTCGTACGTGAGCTGAACCCGGGCAACACCGGTAACGACGCGGACGCCGAATGGACTTGCGCGCCTACGCAATCTGGTGGGCGATACTGATCGTGATCTTGTCGTTCAACGCGTATTGGTACGCCCTGCGCAACGTCTTGATGTATTGGCTCGGCGCGATCGTCTTCGGCGCGGCCGGTGTTCAAGCGGCGAGCAATCATCACGGACCGCTCGCGAACGTGTGGGGTCTAGTTGCGTTCGGCGGCTGGTTGACGAGCGGGATCGGCATGTACGGATTCCCGCCGCGCAAGCCGAGCCGCCGCATCCGGCGTGCGCCTTAGTCGCCGCTCACTGACGCGGGTTGAACAAACTTCCGAGCACGCCGCCGACGTTGCTCGTTCCGCCCTGACGCTGCGCGCCTTCGCCCGCCGGATCGTGATACGTCATTGACTGGAGTCCCAGGCGACCGGGACCCGTGAAGCGGTTCATCATCAGCGAAGCGCCGCCGACGAACGCGCCGAGCGCGCCCATCAATCCGCCGCCGCCGCCGGACTGAAGCACCGACACGGTGTCCATTCGCACGCTCGCGTCTTTCCACAGCCACGCGCCGGGCTCGACGTCGATCTGCTCGCCGGGCGCGAGCTGTTTTTCGAACACGTTGCCGTAGCCGTGCAGCAGCAGCAGACCTTCTTCGTTGCTCGCCGTGAAGCGGTCGATGAACAGCCCGCTGCGGGAGAAGAAGACGTTCGCGAGCCCCTGCTGCCAGTAGAAGTCGTACGCGACGGTGTTCGTCGCCATCAGGAATTGGTGCTCGCGCACGTCGACCGCCTGACCGGGCCGCAATCGCAGCGCAACGATCTGGCCGGGCGCTTCGCGCGACATCGCGATGTTGCCCGGACCTTGTGCGGTCGAGATGAAGATCTGCAAGCCCGCGAAGAACCGTTTGCCGGCGTTTTGCAAGCCCATGAACCCGAGCCGTATCTGCGGCTGCTTCCACAGCAGGATGTGGTGCTCGAAGTAGATGGTCATGCGCGGTCCGAGCTCGATGTCGACGACGGGGACGAGCTCGCCTTCGATGCGCACGGTCATGTCGCCGACGCTGATCGGCTCCTTCGGGTTCGCGCTCTCCGGCACGGGCTCGCTGTAGCTGCCGACGGCGACGGCTTGCGGCGCGGGCGCGCCGCACGTCTGGCAGAAGCGGGCGCCGTCGGCGATCGGGTTCTGGCAACTCGGACAGGTCATGCGCACGAGCGTTCGCCGCGGGTACGGTGGGTCCATGGAACGCGAAAGTATTCAAGGTCAGGGCCGGCGCGAACAGGCGCGCAGCGGCGAGGAGACCCTGGGCTCCGACGACGAGGAGTTCTCGTCGGTCGAAGACGTCGGGAACGAGCCGAGTGAGAACCCGGCGATCGACGACATCTGAGCAACGGATCGCCGAGCGCCGGATCTTCTTCGGGCCGCTCGGCGAATCGCTGGCGTCGGCGCGTCTGGCCGGGCCCGTCGCGCTACTCGGCACGCCGCGCTCGCTCGGCGCGATTGCCGACGCCGCGTTCGGCGGCGCCGAGGTGCATCGTTATGCCGGCGTGCGCCCGCACAACCCGCGCGAGGTCGTGCAAGAAGCCGGCGCGTTCGTGGATTCGCATCGTTGCGCGACGGTGGTCGCGATCGGCAGCTCGAGCGCCGTCGACCTCGGCAAAGCGGTTTCCGACGGGCGCGACGTGGTGCTGGCGCTCGTGCCGACGGCGCTTGGCGGCGCGGAGATGTCGCGCGGCTACGGCGTGCTCGAGGGCGACCGCAAAGCGGGCGGAAGGCTCGCGTCGCCCGCCCCGGTCGTGATTTACGATGCCGCGCTGCTCGCGTCGCTGCCGCCGCGCGAGCTGGGCTCGATCGGGATCAACGCGTGGGCGCACGCGGTTGAAGCACGCTACGCGCGCACGTCGCACGCGTTGGGCGGCGCAGCGGCGCTGGAAGCCGGGCGCCGTTTGCCGCTGCTGCTGCGGCGCGCCGCGGTGCATCGCGACGACGCGCTGCACGCCGAGTTGTTCGAGGTCGCGCACCTGGCCGGGTTCGCGTTGGACACGCGCTCGATGGGGCTGCACCACGCCGTGTGCCACGTCATCGGCGGGCTCACGCGCATCGCGCACGGGATGGTCAACGCGATCGTGCTGCCGCACGCAATCCGCGCGAACGTCCGCATTGCGCCTGAGGCGGTGGCTGCGGTTGCCGCCGGGTTCGGGATCGTGGACCTTGCGGCGGAGGCCGACGCAATCGCGGCCGCCTTCGGGCTACCCCGCACGTTCGCGGAACTCGGCGCGCCGGCAGATCTCGTGGACCGCGCGCTCCCGCGCGTGCTCGAACAGCCGCTACTCGCGAACAATCCCGCCCCACCCGACGAAGCCACGGTTCGCGAGCTGCTGCGCGGCGCCGACGGGCGCTGACGCCTCCAGCCGCAGCTGAGCGGCCTAGGGCCGCGTTAGCTCAGAACGAGGTCGACGGACTCGTCGGAGAACACGCGGAAGCGCGTGTCGTAGGAGCGGAAGCGATCCTCGGCGAGGACGCGGCTATGAATCCGCACGTCGCGGGCGGTGCGCCCGTCTTCGAGCTCTTGCACCGGGCCGGCCTGGAGGCGAATCAGCGGGGCGACGCCGGAAGCCGGCTTCGCCAGGCGCTTGAGGCGGACCAGATGGTCGACGATCTTTTCCTGGACCGCCGACGTCAGCGACCGGCACTCGTCGTCCACGAGCACCGGGAGCGGCACCGCTCGCGGCTCGGGCATGTTCTCGACGTACCGGACGACGGCGTCCCAGTCGTCCGCGGCGATGGCCGTGAACGAGCAGAAATAGCGATGGACGACGCGCTTGGGCGCCTGCATCCGCTCGGCCTTGACGATCTTGACCCGGCTCGGGATCGAGCGCCGGCGGATCGTGAACGTGAGCGGGATCTCGCGACCGTGCACCTCGACGGTCGACACGAACGCGATGCCTTCGCGCGCGACGGTCGTACCGAGCACCGCGATCCGCTTGCCTTCGCACAGCGCGACCGCATCGAACGTCCCGTCACGGCCGTTCGTCGAGTTTTCGAACCAGAGCGGCTCCGCTTTGCCGAGGAGCTGGTCGAAGAGGTGCATCGTACAAGAGGTTTCGGCAGAACTTCAGGGACTTCTGAGCGCTCGGTTCGTTCGGCGTCCCCTGTGCCGGAGGTCACCGCAGGAGATTCAGCCTCCTTCCGAGTAACGGAAATAGCGATTATCGTAACTGGGAGGCCTCATGAAGAAGCGCGGTCCGGTCTACGAGAAACCCGAGTTTCTCTCGCTCGATCCCGAGATCGCCGGGTTCGCCGAACGGTACCTGGCGATTCGCGGCACCACGCCGCGCACCCGCGAGGCGTATCAGCGCGACCTCGAGCACTTCGGCGCGTTCTTGAAGTCGCAGGCGCTCGGCACGAATCCCGATGAGAAACTGCCGCCGCCGTATGATGCGCTGACCGGCGCGAAATATGCCGACATCCTGGCGTACCAGACGCACCTCGCGCGCACGCGCCGGTACGCGCCCCGCTCGGTCCGCCGCAAGATCGCGACGCTGCGGACGTTCTACAAACACCTGCGCCATAGCGGCCGGCGCGACGACAACCCCGCGGCCGACGCGATCCTGCCCAAGATCGGGCGTCCGCTGCCTAAGGCCATGCGCGGCGACGAAGTGGCCAGCGTGTTCGCGGTGGCGCCCCCGGCGGGCTTGAGCCGTCTGCAGCTGGCACGCGACCAGGCGATCCTGCAATGCCTGTGGTCGTGCGGCGTGCGGCGGGCCGAGCTCGTGGGGCTTGATCTCAACGACGTCGATCTCGAGAACCGCTCGCTGCGCGTGATCAAAGGCAAGGGCAACAAGGACCGGTACGTGCCGATGACGCCCGAAGCGGCGGCCGCGCTGGGCGACTATCTCAAGCTGCGCCCGCGCGTGAGCGTGCCGGCGTTCTTCGTGGGCCGCGGCGACCGGCGGTTGAGCGCGGCCGCGGTCTACAAGATCGTGCGGGCGTACATGAACCTCGCGGGGATCACGGAGCACGCGTCACCGCACACGTGGCGTCATACCGTCGCCACGCTGATGCGCGAACGCGGCGCGGACCTGCTGTTCCTCAAAGAGTTCCTCGGCCACGAGTCGACCGCGACGACCGAGATCTACACCAAGCTCGCGCGCGGACGCCTCCGCGCGGAGTTCGATGAGTACCATCCGCGCGAAGACGTGTGACCGCTCGTTGTCTGCGGCGGCTAGAGCCTCGCGCCGCGTCCGGTCATGAGGTTGTAGATCACGAGAATGATCGCGATGACGATCAAGAGGTGAATAATTCCGCCGCCGAAGTGGAGCAAGAAGCCCAACAACCACAGCACGAACAAGACGACGATGATTCCCCAGAGGAGTCCAGCCAAGGTATTGCCCTCCCTTTCGAGCGTGGATTGCCCTTCCGGAATGCTTCCTAATCACTCCTGCGGGACTACGGGCGCACGCCTGCGCGCGGGCGGTACGGCGGGAGCATTTTCGGGTACGTCGTGCGCGGCCCCAACGGGTCGGAAAGCGAGCAAGACATGGGTCTCAAGGATGCATTCGACAAGGCGGCCGATGCGGTCAAACACGGCGCCGAGGAAGTCGCCGGCGCGGTCAAACACGGTGTCGACGACGTGAAAGATTACGTCAGCGAGGCCGGTCACCGCAGCGCGGCCGCGGGCGAGCAAGCTAAACGCGACGCCGCCGGCGACACGCTCACGCCGGGCGAGCAAGTCGGCTCCGTGCTGAATCAAGGCAAGGAAAATCTCGAAGCCGGTATCGATCACGCCAAACGCGACGTGCGCGACATCTGATCGCGCGCAACGACTCTTCTTCTTCTCACGCTCGCGTGTAGCGACCGTGCGGTTGACGCGGTTTCGCGCCTGAGCGCGTCGGGCACAAATCAGGACGTACTCACCACCGAACGAGGAAACCTGATGCCCGACGTGCTCACGCTGCTCAAAGAAGATCACGACAAAGTCAAGAAGCTGTTCAAAGAAGTCAACGACCTGAGCGACGGTGCGCACGCGACGCGCCGCAAGCTCTTCGAACAGATCGACGAAGAGCTGTCGCTGCATGCAAAGCTCGAAGAGACCATCTTCTATCCGAAGTTCAAGGCGAAGACGAAAGCCGCGAGCGAGGAGCGCGACGAGATCCTCGAGGCATTGGAAGAGCACGCGTCGGTGAAAGAACTGTTGCGCAAGATCGAAGCGACCGATCCTTCCGACGAGACGTACAAGGCGAAGGTGCAAGTGCTCAGCGAGTTCGTCGAGCATCACGTCAAAGAAGAAGAGACCGAGATGTTCAAACAGGCCAAGAAGCTCTTCAGCAGCGAGGAGCTCGAGGAGATCGGCGCGGAGATCGAGGCCGCCAAAGAGCGCGCCGGCGCCGTAGCCTAGGGTCGCCGCTGGTCAGCGCGCGCGGGTCGCCTCGCGCGCCTTGACCAGCGCCGTGAGCGTCTCGTTGTACGGCGTCGGCACCGCGGCGCGGCGGCCCGCCGACACGACCGCTCCGTTGATGAAGTCGACTTCCGTCGCCGCGCCCGACCGCAGGTCGTACAACATGGAGTTCTCCAGCTCCGCAGTTTGCTCGACGATGCCGCGGACGTAGGTCCACGGATCCGTGAACGGCAGCGGGATGCGCATCGCGTTCGCGACGGTCGCCGCTTCCTGCGCGAGGGAACGCGCGATCTCGCTCGCATGCTCGTCCGTGAGCACCACGCCGTTGGGACGGTCGAGCAGCGCCGCCACCGGGTTGATCGCCGCGTTGGCAATCAGCTTGCCCCACAAGTGCGGACGGATGTCGTACGCCGCGCTCGCGCGGAACCCGGCGTCGACGAGCAGTCGCGCCACGCGGTTGATCGCGTCGGGCGACGCGCCGGCGCTGCCCAGTACCGTCGTACCGTCACCGATCCTGCGCGCCGCGCCCGGTGCGACGGTGAGCGCGGATTCGGTGGTCGCCCCGATGACGAGCGAGATGGTGCTGCCCAGCGACGTCTTGATCGCCTCTTCGTTGCCCAGCCCGTTCTGCAGCGAGACGATCACCGTCGCCGGGCTGAGTTCGGCCGCGAACGGACGCAGCGCGCGCAGCGTGTCGGTGGCGCGCACGAACACGAACAGTGCCTGCACGCCGAACACCGCGCGCGGCTCGGTCGTCGCGAGGGCGGTCCGGGCCTCACCGTCGAGCCGCAGCCCGTCACGCTGAATCGCGTCGACGACGTCACGCCGCTGCTCGAGCAAGATGACTTCGTTCGACGCAGCCAGCCGCTGCCCAAAAAGCGTCCCAAGCGCGCCCGCGCCGACGATGCCGATTTTCACCGCGCCCTGACTCGCTTTCTGGACATGAATCCGATCAAGAGAACCCCCGCGCAGAAGCCGCCGATGTGGGCGAAATACGCGGTCCCGCCGGTGGACTCCGCCGCGCGGTCGCTGATCGTCGCGAATCCGTTGAGGAACTGGGTCGCCGCCCACACGCCGATGACCAACAGCGCCGGCAGCCGCACGAACAGCGGGAAGATGACGATCGGCACGATCGTGCGGATCGACGCGAACGGAAAGGTGACGAGGTAGCCGCCCAGGACGCCGGCGATCGCGCCCGACGCTCCCAGGGCCGGGACGTGGCTGCCCGGGCCGATCACGATCTGGGCGATGCCGCCCGCGATCCCGCACGCCAGGTAGTACGCGAGGAACCGAACGTGTCCGCACGCGTACTCGATCGCAGGCCCGAACACGAACAAGAACAGCATGTTGAACGCGATGTGCAGCCAGCCGCCGTGTAAGAACATGGACGTGATCAGCGTCAGCGGCGCAAACGCGGGCGACGGCGGAGCGAGGACGACCAAATGCGTGACGTCGTAGGGGATGAGCGCGAACGAATTGATGAACGAATCGGGTTCGGGTGCGTTCAACTCCTGGAAGAACACCCAGAGATTCGCGGCGATGAGCGCGTAAACGACGAGCGGAAAGCCCCGCGGCCGCCGCTCGTCGTCCCCGTTGGGAATCACCTCAGAACTGGTACTGTAACCCGAAAGTTGTGCGGCGGCCGTCGCGCAGCAGGTCGCGCTCGCCGCCGAAGATCGTCAGGCCGTTGCCCAGCTTGAAGTTCGCGTATGCGTCCGTCGTCGGGCGGCGCAGGTCGTACACGCGCGCTTCCAGTCCCAAGCCGCGGCTCAGCGCGGGCGAATACACGGCGCGTGCGCCGAGCCGCGAGTAGAGGACGCCGCCGCCGACGGACAGGCCCGGCCGCAGCTTGGTCATGGCGGCGAAGTTCCAAGACGATTTTGCGCCGATGTCGTTCGCGCCCGCGAACAGATACGTGTCGCCTTTCGGCAGCGCGATGAGGTTGATGTCGGTCTGCGGGCCGCGATCACGCGTGAGCAGCGGCGAGCTGTTGACCCCCGAGCGTTGGCGGTCGAGCTCCCCGACGCGGACCTGCAGCGCGACCAGATCGCGCACGAGGCTGCCCACTTTGTTCTTGATGTTGCCCTGCGCGGAGCCGGGCGGCGGCGTGCTGCCGATGGGCGGCGCGCCGGGCTTCTGCGGGAGCGTGCCGTTGGGCAGCGGCGTGCCGCCGGGCGCGGGCGTCGCGCCTCGGTCGACGCCGTAGACGCTCGACCGGCCGCCGAACTGCGCCAGCAGAGAGTTGGCCTTTTGCGCGGCCGCGTCGACGTTGGCTACGGTGTCGCGCAGCTGCGCCTGCGTTTGCGGGTTGCCGGTCACGTTGCGGAGATCGTTCGCGATCGACGCGAACGTGGTCGCCGTCTGCGCGATGCCTTGCGTGGTCTGCAAGATGTTCGACCGCAGTTGCGGATCCGACGCCAGTGCGGACACGTGATCGGCGGTCTTGTTGAGGTCGCGCGCCGACGCGTCGAGCGCCGCTACGATCGCGTCGAAGTGTCCGGTGTTGCGCCGCACGGAATTGTCGAGCTGCGCGGTCATGTCGTTGATGTTACCGCTGCTGCGCTCGATCGCGAGCTGCAGCGTCGAGGTGAGCGAGTCCATGCGGCGCGAGAGTTTTTGGAACGACTGGTTCGCCGTGATGCTCACTTCGTTGGCATTGTTGAGCGCGGATTGGAACGTGTTGAGCAGCTGCGGCTCGCGGCGGGAAAGGTCGGCGAGCATCGCGTCGACCTTCTTCATCTCCCCTTGGCCTTGGTCGAGCAGTTCCTGAATCGTCGCAGGATTGGTGCCTTGCGGCTGCTGATCGATCGGCAGAACCTCGCGCGGCAGCACCGCCACCGCGGCGGGCGCGCTGGTCGGCGCGGCGTAGCCGGACGGGTGCGGGGCGGGGACGGCCGGCACGATCTCCAGCGACGAATCGCCGGTCAGCGGTGCTTGGATCAGAAAGCGTGCGTTGCGCGGCACGTCGACGTTGTTGTCGATCGCCAGGATCACTTCGACGGTGAAGTCCTCGGGGATGAGCCTGGTCTGATCGACCACGCCCACGATCACGCCGCTCTCATAGACGAGCGCGCCCTTGTGCAGTCCGGCTGCGGATTTGAAGTGCACGCCGATCTTGTAGCGCCCGGTCGGCCCGATGTTGGCGAGCACCAAGAAGAAACCGAACAGCCCGAGCAGGGCTACGATGGTGAAGACGCCGACGATCGCTTGTCTGTTCATGATATCAAATCGGTATCGGGCCGACTTCGCTCCCTTGCAAGAATTGCTGCACGATCGGATTGGGTGACTTCCGAATCTCGTCTACGGTTCCGTATGCCACGATCGCGCCCTCGAACAGCATCGCGATGTAGTCCGCCATCAGGTAGATGCTCTCCAGGTCGTGCGACACGACCACGGCCGTTCCGTTGAGGCGTTCCTGGAGCTTGACGATCGTCTCCGTCAGCACGTGCGTGATGATCGGGTCGAGCCCGGTCGTCGGCTCGTCGTAGAGCACCGCCTGCGGGTTGGTGACGACGGCGCGCGCGAAGCCGGCACGCTTCACCATGCCGCCGGACAGCTCGGCGGGGAAGCGTTCCTCCACATTCGCCAGCCCGACCGTGTCGAGGGTCTCGCCCACGATCTTGCGGATCTCCGCATCCTTCATCTTCGTGTGCTCGCGCAGCGGCAGCGCGATGTTCTCCCCGATCGACAGCGAGTCGAACAGCGCGGAGAACTGGAACGCGAAGCCGATGGTGCGGCGAAGATCGATCAAGTCGCGCTCGCGCATCTCGGTGATGTCCTCGCCCTTGACGAACACGCGTCCGCTGTCGGGCTTTTTCAAACCGTTGAGCAGCCGCAGGATCGTCGACTTCCCGGCGCCGGACAGGCCGATGATGCACGTGATCGCACCCTCGACGATGTCGAGCGAAAGATTCTGCATCACGATCTTCGTGCCGTAGCGGACGCATACGTCGTCCAGCCGTGCCCAAACAGCCATCAAGAGCTACCGAACAGCACGTACGAGAGCGTGAAGTTGAAGATGAAGATCAGGATGATCGCCGTGACTACCGCGCCTGTCGTAGCCTTTCCGACGCCCGCCGCGCCGCCGCGGGTCTGCAAACCCTGGTATGCGCCGATGATGGCGATGATCGCACCGAAGATGACCGACTTGAACAAGCCTTTGAGCACGTCCCCAAAAACGAGCGCCTGCCGCGCCGAAGCGATGAACGACTCCTGCGAGATGTGCGCGTAGATCCCGGCGACCCACATACCGCCGACGATCGAGATGATGTCGGCGAGGATCGTGAGCAACGGGAGCATCAAGATGAGCGCGACGAGCCGTGGCACGACGAGCATCCGCGTTGGCGAGAGGCCGAGCGCCTGGAGCGCCTCGACTTGTTCGGTAACGACCATCGATCCGAGCTCTGCGGCGATCGCGGCGCCGGTGCGCCCCGCGACGACCACCGCCGAGAGCATCGGGCCGAGCTCGCGCGCGCTCGAGAACGCGACGGCGCCGCCCACCAGGTTGCCGACGCCGTACTGGACCGCCTGGACGGCGCTCTCTAGCGAGAACACCATGCCGGTGAACAGCGACGTGAGCACGACGATCGAGACGGACTGCACGCCCAGCAGGTACGCCTGGTCGAGCGTCTCGCGGAGGCGGATCCGAAAGCCGATGATGAACCGGAACGCGTCACCGAGGAGTTCTGCGGCGCCGCCGGCGTAGGCGAACGCGTTGATCGTGCCCCGCCCGACGTCATCGAGCACCTTCATTGGGCGCGAAGTTCCGCGAGCGCGCTCAGGACGCCTCGCACGGCCTCCACGCGTTTGCCCACCACGCCGCGCTCGGCGGTGAGATTGAATTGCTGCAGATACAGCCGCTCGAGTTCGCGGTCGACGTGCCGCAGCTGCCCTTGCGCCTCCCGCTCGTAGGGCTCGAAATAGCGGCGCACGGCCTCGAGGTATGCCCGCGTCGTCGCCTCGTCGACGGGCCCGGCAGCCAAGGCCCGCTCGACCCGGTCCTGCGCGGCGCGCATGGCCCGGTCGGTGAGATGGAAAGCTCCGACCGTTGCGGCGAGCGCCGCGAGCCGGCCGTCAGCCACGCACCACCGCAGCCTCACGTGCGAGGATCGCGGACTGTGCCGCGAAGAGGGACCGGATCCCGCCTTCCGCCAGCCCCAGCAGCCCGTCGAGCTGCGCGCGCGAAAACGGCTCGCGCTCGGCCGTCCCTTGCACCTCGACGAAGCCGCCGGCATCGGTCATGGCGACGTTCATGTCGACCTCGGCGCGGCTGTCCTCTTCGTACGGAAGGTCGAGAACCGGCTCACCGTTGACGATGCCCACCGAGACGGCGGCGATCTGCCCGGCGAGCGGCCACTTCTGCTGCTTCTCCGGGTCGAAATGCTTGCGCAGCGCGAGCGCGAGGGCCACCCAAGCGCCGGTGATCGACGCGGTGCGCGTGCCGCCGTCCGCGCCGATGACGTCGCAGTCGACGATCACCGTGCGCTCGCCGAGCTTCTGCATGTCGACGACCGCGCGCAGCGCACGCCCGATCAACCGCTGGATCTCGTGCGTGCGCCCGCCAAGGCGTCCCTTCGCCGCTTCGCGCTGATTGCGTTCGGGCGTCGCGCGCGGCAGCATCGCGTACTCGGCGGTGATCCAGCCGGTGCCGCGCCCGCGCATCCACGGGGGCACCCGGTCTTCGATCGTCGCAGCGCAAATGACGCGCGTGTTCCCCAGCGAGATCAGCACGCTGCCGTCGGCAAACGTGAGATACCCCGGCTCGATGGAAAGGGGACGAAGCTCGTCGGGAGCACGACCGTCGACACGCACGCCTACTCGACCGTGACTGTCTTGGCGAGGTTGCGCGGCTGGTCGACGTCTTTGCCGTCGATGTCCGCGATGTGATATGCGAGCAGCTGCAACGGGATCACGTTGACGATCGGCGACAGCAGCTCGTCGACGCGCGGGACCCACAGCACGTGGTCGGCGATTGCCGCCGCTTCTTCGTCGCCGTAGTTGGCGACCAGGATGATCGGGGCTTCGCGTGCTTTTGACTCCGCGATGTTGGAGAGGATCTTCTCCCGCACGCGGCCCTCGGTGACGACGCCGATGACCGGCGTCTTCGAATCGAGCAGCGCGATCGGTCCGTGCTTCATCTCGCCCGCGGCGTAGCCCTCGGCATGGATGTAGCTGATCTCCTTGAGCTTGAGCGCACCTTCGAGTGCCGTCGGAAAGTTCACGTAGCGACCCAGGAACAGCGCCGAGCGCGCCTTGCGCACTTTTTTCGCGACCTTCTTCACGTCGTCCGACGTGTTGAGCACGACGTCGATGGCCGCCGGCAGCAGCTTCGTGTTTTCGGCGATCTCGCGCAGCCGCTCGATCGGCGCCGACTTGCGCACGCGCGCGAGGTAGAGCGCGAGCAGTACCGCGGCGATCGCCTGCGACACGTACGTCTTCGTCGCGGCGACCGAGATCTCAGGGCCGCCGCGCGTGTAGAGCGTGGCATCCGCCATGCGCGTGAGGTGCGAGCCGACGACGTTGGAGATGCCGATGATGGGCGCCCCTTCGTCCTTGGCGATCTTGACCGCTTCGATCGTGTCGGCGGTCTCGCCCGACTGCGACATGGCAATCGTGAGCGTGCGCGCGTCCATGTAGCGGTCGCCGTAGCGAAACTCGCTGGCGAGCTCCATCTCCACCGGCAGCTTGCACAACGCGCGCATGAGGTACATGCCGACCATGCCGGCGTGGTACGCGGTGCCGCAGCCGGTGATCGAGATCTTCGTCATCGCGCGCAACACGATCTCGTCGATGTTCAGCTCGGCGCCGAGCTGCACGTCGTGATGTTCGTCGATCCGCCCGGCCAGCGTCTCCTTGACGACGTTGGGCTGCTCGAAGATCTCCTTGAGCATGAAGTGCTTGAAGCCGGCCTTCTCGGCCGACGTCGCATCCCACGAGATCTGCTGAACTTCGCGCTCGATGGGCTTGCCGTCGAACGCGGTGAGCATGTAGCCGTCCTGGCCGACGTCGACGACCTCGCCTTCCTGCAGGATGATGATGCGCTTGGTGTACTGCAGCATCGCCGGGATGTCCGACGCGACGAACATCTCGCCGTCGCCCAGACCGACGATCAGCGGCGTCGCGCCGTTGCGCGCGAAGATCAGCCGGCCCGGCGTGTCCGACGAGATGATGCCGAGCGCGAACGCGCCCCGCACGAGCGCCAGCGTCTCGCGAACCGCTTGCACGAGATCGCCCTTGTAACGCGTCTCGATGAGGTGCGCGAGCACCTCGGTGTCGGTCTCCGACTTAAAGACGTGGCCCTGCGCGAGCAGCTGCGCGCGCAGGGCGGCGTAGTTCTCGATGATCCCGTTGTGGACGACGGCGAAGCGGCCCGTGCAGTCCATGTGCGGGTGCGCGTTCGCGTCGGACGGGCGGCCGTGGGTGGCCCAGCGGGTGTGCCCGAGGCCCGTCGTGCCGTGCAGCGACTCGCCGTTGGCGAGCCGCGCGGCAAGGTTGGAAAGCTTGCCTTCCGCCTTCGAGCCGACCAGCTGCCCGTCGGCGTCGATCACGGCAATGCCCGCGGAGTCGTAGCCGCGGTATTCCAGCCGCCGCAGCGAGTCCATGATGATGGGGACGCTGTCGCGCTTCCCGATGTAACCGACGATGCCGCACATGGTGATGACGACCTCCGTGGTGGCCTTCGGGTTTCCCTACCGGGCGCCGCTCGCTACTTGATGCCTTCCTTAGTGCGCTTGTACGGGATCTTGCCGAGGCGCACTTCGTTGAACGCGGTCGAGACGGGTTTGTTAGGGTTGACGCGCTCGGTGAGCGGAGGCGCCCCGTTGTTGAGCTGCTTGGCGCGCTTGGTCACGACGTTGACCAGGGAAAACTTCGAATCCACGTGCCGGAGCAAGCCGTCGAGGTCGCCGAATACTGAATCACTCACGTTAGCTGTCTTCCAATTCTTTGAGCCGGGTGTCGGGGACGCGATGGATGCGGTACCGTTCGGCCCGCACGATCGCCGCGAGGTCGTCGACCGCCTGCTGCGGTTGAGCTTCCTCGTTGATCACGAGATAATCGAATCGCCGAGCGAAGGTGAACTCGTCGTGCGCGATTTCGAGCCGCGCGGCGATCTGTTCGTTCGTCTCGGTGCGCCGCGTCTCGAGGCGCGAGCGGAGGTACGAGAACTTGTCCGGGACGATGAAGATGAGAACCGCGTCGGGAAATTGTTCCTTGATGGC
>JAXDMA010000018.1:0-3494 GCA_034666305.1 Vulcanimicrobiota bacterium | reverse complement strand
ACGGCACCATCGCCGGCCGCCTCGACGACATCGCCCGCCTGCTGTCCACCAACTAAGGAAACTCCATGATCAACGCCGACGAAATCGCCGGAATCATCAAACAGCGCATCGCCAGCTACGCGACGGGAACCAACGAAGCCGAGATCGGCACCGTCATCGAAGTGGGCGACAACATCGCGCGCATCTACGGACTCGACAACGCGCAGGCGTCCGAGCTCGTCGAGTTCCCCAACGGGCTCAACGGGATCGTGCTGAACCTCGAAGAGGACAGCGTCGGCGTCGCGATCATGGGCCCCGATACCGACATCAAGGAAGGCGACAAAGTCCGCCGCACGGGACGCATCGCTTCCGTGCCGGTCGGCGAAGCTGTGCTGGGACGCGTCGTCAACGCGCTGGGCCAGCCGGTCGACGGCAAAGGCCCGATCGCGTCGACCGAATACCGCACGATCGAGAACACGGCGCCGACCGTCGTCGAGCGCCAGTCGGTCAAGCAGCCGCTGCAGACCGGCCTGCGCGCGATCGACGCGCTGATCCCGATCGGCAAGGGCCAGCGCGAGCTGATCATCGGCGACCGCGGCACGGGCAAGACGGCGATCGCGGTCGACGCGATCATCAACCAAAAAGGCAAAGACGTCATCTGCATCTACGTCGCGATCGGACAGAAGAACTCGACCGTCGCGTCGCTGCACCAGACGTTCGAGAAGCACGGCGCGATGGAGTACACCACCATCGTCGCGGTGTCGTCGGCGGAACCGGCGTCGCTGAAGTGGATCGCACCGTTCGCGGGCTGCGCGATGGCCGAGTACTTCATGTACCAGGGCAAAGACGTGCTGGTCGTCTACGACGATCTCACGCGTCACGCGCAAGCGTATCGCGAAGTGTCGCTGCTGCTGCGCCGCCCGCCGGGCCGCGAGGCGTATCCGGGTGACATCTTCTTCTTGCACTCACGCCTGTTGGAGCGCGCCGCCAAGCTGTCCGATGAAAAGGGCGGCGGCTCGATCACCGCACTGCCGATCATCGAGACGCAGGCCGGCGACGTGTCGGCGTACATCCCCACAAACGTCATCTCGATCACCGACGGCCAGATCTACTTGAAGAACGAGCTGTTCTTCCAGGGCATCCGGCCCGCCGTCGACGTCGGCATCTCGGTGTCGCGCGTCGGTTCGTCGGCGCAGACCAAGGCGATGAAATCCGTCGCCGGCCGCTTGAAGCTCGACCTCGCGCAGTACCGCGAGCTCGCCGCGTTCGCGAAGCTTGCGTCCGATCTCGACAAGGCGACGCAGCAGCAGCTCAACCGCGGCGACAAGATGACGCAGGTGCTCGTGCAGCGCCAGCTCGACCCGCAGCCGATGGAGGACGAAGTCGCCGTGATCTTCGCGGCGACGCGCGGCTACCTCGACGCGATCCCGACCGACCGCGTCGGCGACTGGGAAAAGCGCTTCGTGGAGTACGTGCACGAGAAGCATGCCGGCGTGACCGACGCGATCCGCGAGAGCAACGCGCTCGCGCCCGACAACGAGAAGCTGCTCATCGCGGCCATCGAAGACTTCAACAAAGGCTTCTAAGCAACACTATGCCGAGCGTTCGCGATCTTCGAGACCGGATTCGGTCGCTGAAGAACACGCAGCAGATCACCAAGGCGATGAAGCAGGTTGCCGCGGCGAAGATTCGCCGTGCCGACGCGCTGCAGAAGCAGTCGCGCCCGTACGCGGACGCGATCGGTGCGATGCTGCGCGATCTCATCGCGAACGTCGGCTCCGTCGACCATCCGTTCATGAAGCCCGGGCGCGAGGGCGCGCCGGGCGGCGTGATCTTGATGACCGCCGACAAGGGGTTGGCGGGCTCGTTCAACGCCAACTTGATTCGCGCGGGCGAGATCCACGGCCGCGAGAACGCGAACCTCGCGTGGTACTCGGTCGGGATCAAGAGCCGTAACTCGCTGCGCCGCCGGAGTGCCGAGACGCTGCAGTTCTGGGCGCTCTCGCAGGGCGTGATGTTCGACAACGCGCAGGAACTCGCGCGGCGAGTCACCGACGACTTCACCAGCGGCAAGATCGGCTCATTGACGCTGATCTCGCCCAAGCTCGTCAACATGATGACGCAGCGGCCCGAAGTGCGGCAGATCCTGCCGATCGCGCCCGACGAGAGTGCATCTGAGAAGAAGGCGTCGTCCGGGTCGGTCGAGTTCGAGCCGTCGCCGGAGTTCGTACTCGGCCGGCTGCTGCCCAAGTACCTCGAGTTCACGCTGTACTCGGCGATGCTCGAGACGAACGCGTCGTTCTACGCCGCACAGCTCGTCGCGATGAACAACGCCACCGACAACGCCAAGAAGCTGATCGACCAGAACACCATCGAGATGAACAAAGCGCGTCAGGCCGCGATCACCAAGGAGATCTTGGAGATCGTCGGCGGCGCCGAAGCCCTCAAAGGCTAATCCGGAGAAAAGATAGGAACATGTCAGCCGCCACCACATCCGCTCCTACCACGCGCGCGACCGGGAAGGTCGTTCAGGTTCTCGGCAACGTCGTCGACGTCGAGTTCCCCACCGACCAGTTGCCCAACATCAACGACGCGCTGTCCGTTCACATCGGCGGCGGCCCCGGCACCGGCACGAACGGCGCCGGTGCGCACGTCGACGGCGCGATCAAGCTGTCCGGTACCGCGATGTCGGAGCGCGATCTCGTCCTCGAAGTGCAGGGCGAGCTGGGCAACAATCAGGTGCGCTGTCTCGGCATGGGTTCCACCGACGGCCTCGTGCGCGGCGCGGTCGTGCAGAACAGCGGCACGTCGATCACGGTACCCGTCGGCGAAGGCACGCTCGGGCGCATCTTCAACGTCCTCGGCAAGACGATCGACTCCGACGAGCCGGTGAAGGCCGCGGCGTACTGGCCGATCCACCGCGACGCGCCCACGTTCGCGCAGCAAGATCCCACGCAGAAGATCTTCGAGACGGGCATCAAGGTCGTCGACCTGATGGCCCCGTACACGCGCGGCGGCAAAGTGGGTCTCTTCGGCGGCGCCGGCGTCGGCAAGACGGTGTTGATTCAGGAGCTGATCCGCAACATCGCCGCGGTGCACAAAGGCTTCTCGGTGTTCACCGGCGTCGGCGAGCGCACGCGCGAAGGCAACGACCTCTGGATGGAGATGAAAGAGTCGGGCGTGCTCGCGCAGACAACGCTCGTGTTCGGCCAGATGGACGAAGCGCCGGGCGTGCGTTTCCGCGTCGCCCAGACCGGCGTAACGATGGCGGAATACTTCCGCGACGAGCTCGGCTCCGACGTGCTGCTGTTCATGGACAACATCTTCCGCTTCATGCAAGCCGGCTCGGAAGTGTCGGCGCTGCTGGGCCGCATGCCGTCGGCCGTCGGCTATCAGCCGTCGCTCGCGACGGAGATGGGCGCGCTCGAAGAGCGCATCACGACGACGCAAAAAGGCTCGATCACGTCGGTGCAGGCCGTGTACGTGCCCGCCGACGACTACACCGACCCCGCGGT
>JAXDMA010000017.1:0-7353 GCA_034666305.1 Vulcanimicrobiota bacterium | reverse complement strand
TGCGATGAACCCATCGTACCGCGCGGCGCGGGAACCGGCCTGTGCGGCGGTTCCGTCCCGACGCGGGGCGGACTCATCGTGTCGTTCGCGCGGATGAACCGGCTCGTCGAGCTCGACGTGCGCAACCGCCGCGCGCGCGTGCAGCCCGGGCTCGTGAACCTCGACCTTTCGAAGGCGGTCGCCGCGCACGGCGTGTTCTACGCGCCCGATCCGGCGAGTCAGAAAACGTCCATGATCGGCGGCAACGTGGGCACGAACGCCGGCGGACCGCATTGCCTCAGCTACGGCACGACGACGAATCACGTGCTGGCGCTCGAGTACGTCGACGCCGAAGGCGCGGTGCACCGCACGTCGATCGACGACGCCGGCTACGATCTCACCGGCGTCCTCGTCGGTTCGGAAGGCACGCTAGGCATCGTGACCGAGGTCGAAGTGCGGCTGCTGAAACTTCCCGAAGCGGTGCGCGTGTGCGTCGCCGCGTTCGCCGACGTGGAGAGCGCGTCCGAGGCCGTGTCCGCAATCATCGCCGCCGGGCTCACGCCGACGGCGTTGGAGATCATGGACGCGCTCATCACGCACGCCGTCGAAGCGCACTACCATGCCGGCTTTCCCGAGACCGCCGGCGCGGTGCTGCTCGTCGAGATCGCGGGCGCGCAGGACGACGTGGCCGCCGCCGAGGCGGCCGTCGCGAAGATCGCGCGCGCGCACGGTGCGCTGTCGTGGCGCGCCGCACGCGACCGCGCCGAGCGCGATGCGCTGTGGGCGGCGCGCAAGGGCGCGGCCGGCGCGATCGGCCGCATCGCGCCGAACTACTACATTCAAGACGCGTGCGTTCCGCGCACGCGCTTGCCCGAGGTCATGCACGTGATCGACGGGATCGCGCGCGACCACCGGCTCCCGGTCGGCAACGTGTTCCACGCGGGCGACGGCAACTTGCACCCGCTGCTGATCTTCGACCGCCGCGACAAACGCCAGGTGCAAGCGGTGATCGACGCGGGCACCGAGATCCTGCGCACGTGCATCGACATGGGCGGCACGATCAGCGGCGAGCACGGCATCGGTTACGAGAAAAAAGAGACGCTGTCGCTGGTGTTCTCCACCGACGATCTCGCGGCGATGGGCAAGGTGCGCGAAGTGTTCGATCCGATGCGCGCCTTCAATCCCGACAAGATCTTTCCGAGCGGCGCGATGTGCGGCGAAGTCGCGGTGCGTCCTTCGGCAAGCTCGGGACAGGCTACAGCGTGATCGCAAAACGGCCGCGCGCGAAGCGTACCGCGCTCGGACCGTACGCACTCGGTTCTCTGCATCCCGCGCGCGTCTTCGAACCAAAAGAGCCGGCTGAGGTCGCGGCGACGCTGCGTGCCGCCGCCGCGGCGGGTGAAGCCGTCGTCGTGCACGGCGGCGGCACGCTGCAAAGCGCGGCGAACGCGCCGTCGCGCTACGACGTGGCGCTGTCGACCAAACGGCTCAACGCGCTGTACGACTACGATGCGCGCGATCTCACCGCGGGCGCAGGCGCGGGCATGACGCTCGCCGCGCTCGCGCGCACGCTCGCCGAACACGGGCAGTTTCTTCCGCTCGACGCGCCGCTCGCGGCACAGGCGACGCTGGGCGGCACGCTCGCCGCCGGCTGGGCCGGCCCGCGCCGCGCCACGTACGGCCGCCCGCGCGATCTCCTGATCGGCGCGACGCTCGCGCTCGCCGACGGAACGCTCGCGAAAACGGGCGGCATGGTGGTCAAGAACGTGACCGGCTATGACATGGGCAAGCTCTACGTGGGCTCGCACGGCACGCTGGGCGTCATCGTGCGCGCCAATTTCAAAGTACTGCCGGCACCGCAGACGCGGCGGCTCGCGATCGCACCGTTCGACGAAGACGAGCGCGAGCGTGCGATCGCGCACGCCGCGGCGCTGGCGCTGGAGCCGACCGCGCTGCTCGTCGTCGACGGCTTTCGCGAGGCGCTTTCCGCCACGCGCCCGCGCGTGATCGCGCTGCTCGAGGGCTCCGAACACCTCGTCGACCGTGCGACGCGCGATTTGCGCTCGGCGCTGGGAGCCGCGGGCGTCGCCGAGACGCGGCTGCTCGACGGTGACGATGCCGCGCGCGCGTTTCAAGCGGTGCTCGACGCGTACGTCGCGCGCGACGGTGACGCCTCGGTGACGTTTCTCTCGCGCGGGCTACCGTCCGAAGCGGGCGCGCGGGCCGCGCGCGTGCGCGCCGCGATTCCCGGGGCTGAGACGATCGCCGACCTGCGGACCGGCGATGTCGTTGTGCGCGTGCGCGAGATCGCGGGCGAAAGCGGCGACGAGGAGCCGGTGAGCAGCATCGACCGCGCGGTTCGCGACGTGCTCGGACGCGCGACCGTGTTGGCCGCAGGCCCCGCCGCGCGCGCCGACGCGTGGGGCGACCCGCCGTCGACGCTAGCGACCATGCGCGCGCTCAAGGCCTCGTTCGATCCGCACGACATCCTCGCGCCGGGACGGTTCGTCGGTGCGATTTAAGCACCCGAAGCTGCCGCGGATCCCCGCCGTGCTCAAGCGCGACGTACGGCGCACGCTCGCCACCGTGTTCAGCCGGCCCAGCCGCATCCGGCGTTTTCTGGCGCTCGGGCCGCGCGGCTGGATCTCGACGGCACGTTTCGTCGGCAGGGTGATCCCGCGCGCGGGTCGCGAGCTGGCGGCGATTCGCACACGCGCCGAGCGCATCCCCGATGCCGCACTGCGCGAACAAGCGCTTGCGTCGATCGATCAGAAAGCGTATCACGTGCAGGGCGGCTGCATCCTCGCAACCTTCATGCCTCACGACACCGCACGGCGCTACGTCGCGATCGTCGCGTCGATCGAGACGATCTACGACTACCTCGACAATCTCTGCGACCGGCTCCCCGGCGTCTCGCAGCAGGCGTACGCGACGCTGCACGCATCGCTCATCGATGCGCTCGACGACCGCCGCGAGCCGCAGGACTACTACCGCGACGGGCCGCCGGGCGACGACGGCGGTTACCTGCGGTCGCTCGTGGATGCATCGCGCGCCGGCCTACGCGCGCTGCCGAACTATTATGCCGTCCGCGACGACCTCGTCGAGATCGCCGGCTTCTACGCCGACCTGCAAGTGCTCAAGCACGGTCCCGCAGGCGCGCGCGAGCTCGCGTGCGATGCGTGGTACGCGCGCAACCGCGAGCGTTTTCCGGGGCTGGCGTGGTGGGAGTTCGCGGCGGCCTGCGGCTCGTCGCTGCCGATCTTCGCGCTGATCGCGCTCGCGGGCCGCGAACGTCTCGACGCGCAGGAAATCGAGGCGACGGTCAACGCGTATTTCCCTGGCGTCTCCGCGATCCACATCCTGCTCGACTACTTCATCGACCAAGCCGAAGACCGCGAGCACGGCGAGCTGAACTTCGTTGCGTGCTATGCATCGAGCGCAGAAGCCGTCGTGCAACTGCGCCGCCTGGTCACCGCGACGCTCGCACGCGTGCGCACGCTGGCCGGCGCGGCACAGCACCGCTTCCTGGTCGAAGCGATGTGCGTGTTCTACCTGACGCATCCCAAAGTATTCGAACAGCGCCTCGACGCCGAAAGCGCGGCATTGCTGAGCGCGTTGGGTTAGTCGGGCCAGCCTGCGGCGAGTTCCGCGACCACGTCGGCGGTGCGCACGCCGTGCATTGCGAGCGGCGTTGCTTGGCCCGCCCAGAGCGACAGATACTCCGCATCGTTCGCCGCGGCTGCCGCGGTGCGCAGCGGGCGGGTGAGCGCGTTCTGCTTCGGGTAGGGCAAGATGTCGCCGGCGCGCGCGTCGACCGCTCGTTGGAACGCGTTTGACAAGCCGCGCGCGTTGCGGCCGCTGAACGCGCGCGTGATCACGGTCTCGTCGTCCCGGGCCGCGGCGAGCGCGTGGCGATACGGCGCGCTGGTGCCCGCCTCGACGGTATCGAGAAACGCGGTGCCGCACACGACGCCGCTCGCGCCGAGCGCGCGCGCCGCGGCGACGCCGCGCCGGTCCATGATGCCGCCCGCGGCGAGCACGGGGATGCGCACGGCGTCCACGATTTGCGGGACGAGCGCGACGAGGCCGGTCATCCCCGACTCGAACGTGCCGAGGAACGTCCCGCGATGCCCGCCCGCCTCCGCACCTTGCGCGACGACGGCGCTGCAGCCCGCGGCTTCGCAGCGCAGCGCCTCCGCGACGGTGGTCGCCGTGCCGATCAACACGCGCCCGTCCGCACGCATGCGCGCGATCGCCGCATCGTCGGGCAAGCCGAACGTGAACGACACGATGCGCACGTCCGCGGCGACGATCGCGGCGAGCTGTTCGTCGAAATCATACGGCCACGCGCCGGGTGCGACCGGCGGCGGCAGTCCGAAGCGCTCGTGCAGCGGCGCGAGCAGGGCGAGCATCGCGGCCGGATCGGCATCGCGTGGCTCGATCCCGCCCGCGAACAGATTCACCGCGAAAGGATGCTGCGTGCGCGCCCGGATCGCGTCGACATGCTCGCGGATCGCGGCGGGCGTCAAATACGCCGCGCCCGTCGAACCGAGTGCGCCCGCATTCGATGCGGCCGCGACCAGCTCGGGAGTATCGAAACCGCCCGCCATCGGCGCCTTCACGATGGGCAGCGCGATGCCGAGCAGCGTGCGAAGATCGGCGGGTGTGCTCACCCGTTGCCGATTAGCCGCGGGCTAGCCGCGATCTTCCAGGCGCTTCTTCTGCCAGTTGAGAAAATCGATCGCCGCGAATGCGACGAACAGCACGTTCGCGATCAGCGTCGCCACGCCCAGATAGCTGCGGAACCACTGGTCCACTGCGGTCGCGTAACCGAGCGCGAGCCCGAGCAGGACGGCGAGCAGCACGCGCGTCGACAGCGCGAGCATCGGGCGCTTCTGCCCGAGTAAGAACGCGGAAGCGAATGCAAAGACGAACACGTACATATTGATCGCGTTACTGGTCATTCTGCTCATTCTTTCGGCGCACCGGCCCCGGGTTCTTAGCGAACCGAGCGGACGTCGAGCGAGCGGGCGCTCCGCGCTTAGCTCGGGCGCACCGGCGGAATGCCGTAACCATGCGTATTCTTGCAGGCGGCGCTGCCGCGGTCGCGTTCGCACTCGGCACCATGTCCGCCGGGGGTGCCGCGCAGTGCACCATGGCGGGGATGATGATGCATCCGATGCCGCACTGCACGGCCAAGACCGGCCCGGTGGTGTGGTTCATGGCGTCCACGAAGGCGTATTACCTGAAAGATTCTTCGGCGTACGGCAAAGGCAGCGGGGCGTATGTCTGCCGCGCGACGGCGGTCGCACGCGGCGGTCATCCCGGCCCGCACGTCGGCGGCGCGCACGGCACGATGGGCGGTTCGCACGGCACCATGGGCGGTTCGCACGGCGCGCCCATGCCGATGACCATGACGATGGCGCCGCGCCCGATGACCAGCGCAACGCCGTCGCCGTCCGGCGGCAACCCGATGTCCGGCAACCAGGGCAACACCGGCGCGCCCGGCGCGGGCGGCCAAGTGCCGAACAATCCGGCCTCGTCGTCCAACAACAACCCGAGCCCGAGCCCGAGCCCGCGTCCCTAATCGATGCGCACCCTGACCGCGGCCGGCGCCGCGCTTGCGCTCGCGTTCGCGTCGCTGGCGGCCGCCTTCGCGCAAACCGCTGCGAGCGATGCGGCCGCGACCGCCAAGAAGACCGTCGCGACCAAAGCGTGCACGTCCGCGGCCGACGCGCTCGTGTGGTTCGTGCCGGGCACGAAACTGTTTTTCCGCAAAGGACAAGCCGGCTTTGGGAAGGGCGTCGGATCGCTCGTGTGCCGGCACGTCGCGATCGGCAAGCACGGTCGCGCCGCACCGACCCCGGCGCCTACCGACGAACCAGCCGAAGCGACGGCCTCGCCCACCATGCGCCCCTGACCCCGAAGCGCGGGGTCTGATGCGAGTGACGATCCTCGGCGCGAGCGGTTTCATCGGGCGGCACCTGAGCGCTGCACTGCGCGCGCGCGGCGACGACGTGGTGGAAGCGAGCCTGCGCGATCCGGCCGCGGCCGCCGCGGCAAGCGCCGGCAGCGACGTGGTGGTCAACCTCGCCGGAGCGCCGGTTGCCGTGCGCTGGACGGCGGCAAGCAAGGCCGCGATGTGGTCGTCGCGCGTCGATGCGGCACGCGACTACCTCGACGCGCTCGCGCGCGTCGACGCGCGACCGCAAGCGTACGTCAGCGGATCCGCGATCGGCTATTACGGAACGAGCCGCACGGCGACGTTCACGGAGTCGAGCCCGCCCGGCGACGACTTCCTCGGCAAGCTCTGCGTGGCGTGGGAGGCGCAAGCGGACCGCGCCGCGGCGCTCGGACTGCGCGTCGCGAAGCTGCGCACCGGCCTCGTGCTCGGGCGCGGCGGCGGCGTGCTGGGCAAGTTGCTGCCGATCTTCCGGCTCGGCGGCGGCGGCGTCATCGCGAGCGGCAAGCAATGGTATTCGTGGATTCACATCGACGACGAGGTCGGGATCATGCTGCACGCCATCGACGGGGTCGAAGGCGTTCTGAACGCCACCGCGCCCGCGCCCGTCACCAACGTCGAGTTCACCCACGCGTTGGGTCGTGCCGTTGGCCGGCCGACGATCGTCCCGGTCCCGGCTTTCGCCGCGACGCTGATGCTCGGCGAAGGCGCCGTCGCGATCACCGAAGGCCAGCGCGTCCTCCCCAAGCGCACCCTGGCGACGGGCTACGTGTTCCGCCATTCGGAGCTTGACGAGGCGCTGGGGTCCCTGGTGCCGTAGCCGCCACGATGGCGACGACGTATTCCCCCGCGCTCGGCGGGTTGCTCCCGTCGACGATGTCCGACCAGCAGCTGTCGATCCGCGCGATCTTCGAGCACGCGATGCGGGCGCATCCGCGCAAGCAGATCGTGTCGCGCGACGGTGCGGAGGTTCGCCGCTTCACGTTCGCCGAGTTCGGCAAGCGCGTCGCGAAGCTCGCGAACGCGCTGCGCACGCTGGGCGTCAAGCCCGGCGATCGCGTCGCGACGTTCGCGTGGAACGGGCACCGCCACCTCGAGCTGTACTACGCCGTGCCGATGATCGGCGCGGTGCTGCACACGGTGAACATCCGGCTGTTCCCGGACCAGGTCGCGTTCATCCTCGACCACGCCGACGACCGCTTCGTGTTCTTCGACGGTTCGCTGACGAAGGCGATCCAGGCCGCCGCCGCGCTGCAGCCGGACTCCGGGCGCACGTTCGTACAGATGGGTGCTGCGCCCGAAGCATTCGCGGGTGCGCTCGATTACGAGACGCTGCTCGGGCCTGAGGCCGAGACGTACGACTGGCCCGAGATCGACGAGCGCGCCGCCGCGATCCTGTGCTACACGTCCGC
>JAXDMA010000016.1:0-14540 GCA_034666305.1 Vulcanimicrobiota bacterium | reverse complement strand
CGATCGAGTCGGTGACGCTGCCGGTCGTCGGGCGGGTCGCGGCCGGCGTGCCGATCACCGCATCCGAGAACCTGGAGGACCAGTTCGTCCTGCCCGCCTCCTGGGCGCCGCGCACCGGCGGGTTCGTACTGCGGGTGAAGGGCGACTCCATGATCGACGCGGCGATTCTCGACGGCGACCTCATCGTCGTCGAGCAGCGCCCCACCGCCAACAACGGCGAGATCGTGGTCGCGATGATCGACGGAGAGGCGACCGTCAAACGGTTCTACCGCGAGCACGGCCGGATCCGGCTCCAGCCGGAGAACGAGAGTATGGCGCCAATCTACGCCGACGATGTCACGATCGTCGGTCGAGTCGAGGCCGTCATCCGGAAGCTCTAGCACCGGACTCGAGCCGCCCTCCGGCGACGGGCCGATCGCGCGCTTCGAGCGCGCGGTCGCCCCCTACGCGCAGCGCTTCGCCGAAGCGCCCGCGACGCAGGCGCTCCGCGTGACGCTGCCGCTCGCGTTCAGCGTCGTGGTCCTGTACCTCGCGGGCTTGTTGCTCCGCGAACCGTTTCGCGGCTGGGCGCACGTCGCCGAGCTGATCCGGCAGTTCATGCCGGACGCGTTCGCGCTGGCGTCGGTCGTCATGGTGCTGGCGCTTTCGTTCACGCTGGCGAACCGGCTGCGCTTTCCCGCGCTGCCGATGGTTGCGACCGCGTTGATCGCGTTCGTGCTGGCACTGCCGCACGCAGCGCTCGACGCCGTCGGGACGTTCGTGCACACGCGGGGAGCCGGCGGTCTCGGGGCGTTCGCGACGACGCTGGGCGCAAGCGGGTTGTTCACGGCGATCGTCGTCTGTCTCGCGACGGCGGGCGGCATCGCGATCGCGCGGCGGAACTACGGCGCCGCCGCGGGCACCGCGGCCGGAGCGCTCGGCGTGCTGCTGATCTCGGGCGGGCTGTTCATGCTGGGGCTTTCGCTCGCCGGCGCGCTGTCGGCTGCGCTCGCGCCGCTGGGAACGCTCGGCGATAGTTTCGTCGCGCTCGCGCTGATCACGGCGATCGAGGCCGGGCTGTGGATCGTGGGCATCCACGGTCCCGCGCTGCTGGCGGCGATCGTTTTGCCGGCGTACTACCAATTGCAATTCCAGAATACCGACGCGCACCTGCATCACGTACCGATCCCGCACATCGTCGCCGTGTCCACGTTCATGTTCGTGTTTCCGGGCGGCTCGGGGGCGACGCTGCCGCTGGTCGTGCTGTTGCTGCGCAGCCGGTTGTCGCGGTTGCGCAAGCTGGCGTATGCGTCGATCGTGCCGGCGATCTTCAGCATCAACGAGCCGGTGATCTTCGGGCTGCCGATCGCCTACAATCCCGTGCTCGCGGTGCCGTTCGTCGCCGCGCCGGTTGCGCTGGCGTGCACCACCTACGCGGCGATGGCGCTGGGCTTGGTAGGCCGCCCGGTTTTCTTCGTTCCCGCGACGCTGCCGGCGTTCATGAACGCGTTTCTCACGACGCTGGATTGGCGCGCGTGCGTGCTCGTCGCGGTGAACCTCGTCGTGGCCGGCGCGATCTGGCTGCCGTTCTTGCGCGTGTACGAGCGTGCCGAGCTCGCGCGCATCGCGCGCGCGTAGCGGGACGACCTCGTGATCGAGACGCTGCTGCGCGGCATCGAGGTCGATCCGCGGGTTCGCGCCGCGGCGGAGCGCGCGGCGCCGTGGCTCGAACGCCGCGATCCGCGCACCACCGCGGTGCGTGCGCGCGTTCTGCGCGCGTTTCTCGACGAAGGGATCGCCGAAAGCGACCTCGCGGGAACGACGGGCTACGGCTACGACGATCCCGCCCGCGAACGCTACGAGTCGCTGTTGGGCCGCGTGTTCGGGGCCGAGGCCGTGCTCGCGCGGTTGTCCATCGTCAGCGGCACACACGCGATCGTCGCCGGCTTGGATGCGCTGCTCGCGCCGGGCGCGGTGCTGCTTGCGGCCAACGGCGCGCCGTACGACACGCTGCGCCATGCGATCGCCACGGCGCCGTACGCGCTGGTCTCGCGCGGCGTGCGCTACGTCGAGGTGCCGCGTACGGCAGCGGGCGACACCGATCTCGACGCGGTGCGCGACGCGGTGCGCCGCGAGCGGCCGGCCGTCGTGTTCGTGCAGCGTTCGCGCGGCTACGCGGTGCGGCGTTCGCTGTCGATCGATGCGCTCGGTGCGGTCGTCGCGGCCGTGCGCGCCGCGGACGCGAACGCGGTGGTGTTCGTCGACAACTGCTACGGCGAGCTCGTCGAGGAGCGCGAACCGATCGAGGCGGGCGCCGACGTGATCGCGGGCTCGCTCATCAAGAACCTCGGGGGCGGTCTCGCGCCCGCCGGCGGATACGTCGCGGGGCGGGCGGATCTGATCGAGCGGATCGCGGCGCGCGTTTTCGTGCCCGGCATCGGCGCCGGCTTAGGGCCGACGCTCGGCTTCGGGCGTGCGCTCGTGCAGGGCTTGTTCTACGCGCCGCTCGTGGTCGCCGAAACGCTGCGCGGCCTCGGCTTCGCGGCGGCGCTCTTCGCGGAGCTCGGGTTCGCGGTCGATCCCGCGCCGGACGACGTGCGCACCGACATCGTGCAAGCGATCCGGCTCGGGTCGCGGGAGCGTTTGATCGCGTTCGCGCGCGGGCTGCAGCGCGCGATGCCGGTGAACGCGCGCTTCACGCCCGAGCCCGGCCCCGTGCCGGGCTACGTCGATCCGGTCATCATGTCGAGCGGCTCGTTCGTGAGCGGCGCGACGATCGAGCTGTCGTGCGACGCACCGCTGCGCGAACCGTACGAGGTGTACGTGCAAGGCGGCGTTACCGCGGAGCATGCCGCGCTCGGCGCGATGCTGGCGGCCGACGCCGTGCTGCAGGCCTAAGCGGGAGGCTCCTCGGATTCGCCGGCCGCGTCCTCGCCCATGAAACCGTAGAAATAGTACACCGAGCCGTCGTCGGTTTCGATCGCGATACGCGTCTCTTCGAGCTGAGCGGACACGATTCGGCGCCCGACCATCCCGCCGAGCAGCTCTTGCGCCTGCATGAACTCGGCGGCGCGGAGCGCCTCCGGCTCGATCTCTAGCAGGGGCTGGTCGTCCTGATTCACCGGTTACGCGCTTCCTGTGGAGAGGACCGGCAGTCCGGCCCGCGCGAAGGCGGTCCGGTGATGTACGTCCTCGAGGTGATGAGCGGTCCGCTCGACGGTAAGACGTGGGCGTTCGAGCGGGAGATCACCATCGGTCGTGACGACGCGGTGGCGTCCGCATGTATTACGATCGACCGTTATATTTCCCGAAAACACGCGCGGCTGTACGAGGAAGAGGACGGCAGGTTACGGTTAGCCGACCTGGCCAGCCGTAACGGCACCCGGGTCGGAGGCCGCGCGCTCGGAGATCCGGAGGCGATCGACCTGGGGGAACGCTTCGTCATCGGCCGCACGACCCTTCGCGTGATCCGCAGCTGACGTGCGAATCACACGGACGCCCGCGGAAGTCCGCGCGGCGCTCGCGACGGCCCAGCGCCCGTTGGGTCTGGTGCCCACCATGGGCGCGCTGCACGCCGGACACCGTGCGCTCATCGACCGCGCGCGGGCCGAATCGCGCACCGTCGCGGCTTCGGTTTTCGTCAACCCGCTGCAGTTCGGGCCGAACGAAGATTTCGACCGCTATCCGCGCAGCTTCGACGACGACGTGAACGCGCTGCGGGACGCCGGCGTCGATCTCGTCTATGCGCCCGATGTCGCCACCATGTATCCGCCCGGATTCGCGACCGCGATCGACCCGGGCCCCGTCGGCGCCTCGTACGAAGGCGCGCTGCGCCCCGGCCACTTCAGCGGCGTCGCGACCGTGTGCGTGAAGCTGTTTGCCACCGTGGGTCCGGACCGCGCCTATTTCGGTGCGAAGGACGCGCAGCAAGTCGCCGTGCTGCGCCGCGTGCTCGCCGATCTGAACGCATCGCTGGAACTCGTCGTCGTGCCGACCGTGCGCGAAGCCGACGGCCTCGCGCTCTCGAGCCGCAACGCCTACCTCAAAAGTGCCGAGCGCGCGGCCGCGCCGTCGCTGCATCGCGCGCTCGACGCGATCGTGCAAGCAGTGCGCTCCGGCGAAACCGATCGCGAGCGCGCGATCGCTCGCGGACGCGCGCAGCTTGCGGAGCCGCTGCGCGAGGCGTATCTCGACATCGTGGATCCCCTGACGTTCGTCGCGCCGGATCGGGTCGGCGCACCGGCGCTCGCGATTGCGAGCGGCTGGTGCGGCACGACGCGCCTCATCGACAACGAACCGATCGTCCTCGAGCCCCTGGACGTGCGCGGGGAGAAGACCGCGTGAACGGGCGGCGCGTGCTGCTCGGCGTAACGGGCGGCATCGCGGCGTACAAGGCCGCATCGCTGGCGAGCCGGCTCGTGCAGGCCGGCGCGGTGCTCGACGTGGTGCTGACCCCCGACGCGCTGAACTTCATCGGGCCGGCGACGTTCGCGGCGCTTTCGCGGCGACCCGTGCACACGTCGCTGTGGGACCGCGTGCACGAGATCCCGCACATCGCGCTCGCGCGGGAAAACGACGTCGTCGCGATCGTTCCCGCCACGGCGAACACGATCGCAAAGCTCGCGCTGGGTCTTGCCGACGACTTGCTCACCAACGTCGCGCTCGCGACGCGGGCGCCGCTCGTGATCGCGCCCGCGATGAACACGGCGATGCTCGAGCACGAAGCGACGCGCGCGCACGTCGCGACGCTGCGCGCGCGCGGGGCGACGATCGTCGATCCGGACGTGGGCTTTCTCGCCGAGCGCGAGCACGGCGCGGGCCGGCTCGCGGCGGAGGATGCGCTCGTCGCGGCGATCGAGAGCGTGCTGCGCCGCACGAACGAGCTCGCCGGCGAGCGCGTGCTGATTACCGCGGGGCCGACGCGCGAGCCGATCGATCCGGTGCGCTTCATCTCGAATGCCGCGAGCGGCACGCAAGGTATCGAGCTCGCGCGCGAGGCGCTCGCACGCGGCGCGCAGGTCGACCTCGTGCTGGGGCCGACGCCGCTCGTGCCGCCCGACGGCGCGCGCACGATCCGCGTGACGACGGCGCGCGAGATGGAGGCCGCGGTGCACGCGCGTGCCGCCGACGCGACGATCGCGATCGCGACCGCGGCGGTTTCCGACTGGCGTCCCGCCACCGCGCACGAGCACAAGGTGAAGAAGACCGACGATCCGCAGACGCTCGCGCTCGAGCGCAATCCCGACATCCTCGCCGGTTTGGGTGCGCGCAAGAACGGGCTGTTCCTGGTGGGCTTCGCCGCAGAAACGCAAGCGTTCGAAACCAACGCACGCGAGAAGCTCGCGCGCAAGCACCTCGACGCGATCGCCGTCAACGACGTCGGCGGCGACCGCGGCTTCGGCGCACGAGCCAACGCGCTCGTGCTGTTGTGGGGGAGCGACGGACGCATGGATTTAGGCAGCGGTTCGAAACGCGAACTCGCGTCGCGCCTGTGGGATGCGATCGCCGAGCTTCGAAAAGGATCGGCACGGTAACATGCTGCTGTGCATCGACGTCGGCAATACCGAGACGAAGCTCGGCGCGTTCGACGCGTCCGGGGCGATCGTCGGGACGTGGCGCGTCACGACCGCGCGGCGGCGCACCGCCGATGAGTACGGCGTGCTGTTTGCGGCGTTCTTCTCGGCGGCGAAGTTTCCGATCGCGGACGTCGAGTCGATCGTCGTCTCGTCGGTGGTTCCGGTCGTCGACCGTCCGCTGGGCGAAGGGTGCGAGAAGTATTTCGGCGTCCGTCCGACGCTGTTCACCGCCGCGAATCAGCGTTCGATCGCAGTCAAAACGGATCGCCCGACGGAGGTCGGCAGCGATCTCGTCGCGGGCGCGATCGGCGCGATGTCGTTCGTCGGGGCGCCGGCGATCGTGATCAACTACGGCACCGCCACGACCTTCGGCGCGATCGACGCGGAGGGCGCATATCTCGGCGTCGCGATCGCGACGGGGCTGCAGGTATCGCTGGACGCGCTGGTCGGGCGCACGGCGAAGCTCCCGCAGGTCGCGCTGATCGCGCCGGGCACGCCGATCGGCCGCGACACGGTGAGCGCCATTCAGGCAGGGCTCGTCTACGGCGCGGTCGGCCAGACCGAGGAGCTCGTGCGCCGCATCCGCGTGGTGCTCGGCGCCGGCGCGCGTGTGATCGCATCGGGCGGCCTCGCATCGGTCGTCGCCGCGGAGACGGCGGTGATCGAACGCGTCGAGCCGCACCTCGTGCTGCACGGCCTGCGCGTGGACCATCTTGGTTCCGCACGTACGTAGCGCGGCCGCGGCCGCAACTTTTCTCCTCTGTCTGGCGGGCACACCGGCGGCGCGGGCGTCGGATGCCTCACATCTCGGCGTGCTCGTCGTCGAGCGCGATGGTGCGATCGTCGTCGCGGCCGGGACCGCGAACGGTGCGGTGCCGTTCATCGCGCGCGTCGGTTCGGACCGGCGACTGCGGGTCGTGCACCGCTTCGTTCCGTACGACACGCCGGGTTCGCTCGCGCTGATCGGTGGTCGCGTCTATGGTCTGGACGGTTTTTCGGAGTCCGGCGGCCGGGCGTTCGAGGTTGCGGCAAACCGGTTTCGCACCGTGTTCCGCGTGCCCGACGCCGGCTTCGGAACGATCGCGTACGACCCGGGCGTACCGGCTGGCGGCGGCCTCGTGTTTTCGACCGACGGCGGGCGCGGGCCGATGTGCCGCCCGCGCAAAGGCCACAGCGCATGCGGCGCGATCGAGTTCGTGGGACCCGGCGGCGCGCGGCGAATGATGACGTCGGCACGCCCCGGGGTTGCGTTGCCGCTCGCCGGCGGTATCGACGCGGCCTGGTTCGCCGTGTCCGATGCCGGCGGTTCGCGCGCTGTCGAATTGCGTGACGGCCGGTTCAAGGATTTGGACACGGGCGGCCGCGCCGCGCTTGCCGCCGCGCCGTTCGGCGCCGGCGGCCTTCTGGCGCTCGAGGCCGGTGACGAAGTGGTCGTCGCATGGGCGGGCGGCGGGCGAGGCGGGCTCGTGGACTTCGCGAGCGCCCGCGTGCCGAAGGCTCACGCCGGCGTCACGATGCGCAGCGGCGGCTCCCTCGCCTACCTGCTCGTCACGTCGAGCGGCTATCGGGTAAACGAGAGCCGCTTGTACGTGCTCCCGCGCGGAGGCGGCGGCGAACTGCGCGCGGTCCGATCTTGGCAGGGTGCATTGGGCGATTCCGTCCAGCTTCACTTCGTCGACTCCCGCGGCGACGCGGTCGTCTCGACCGAGCATCGTGACGTTTCCGGGCCGCCAACCACGCGCGGCAGGTTACTGGCCGTCGCCGAAGCCGGCGACGTGCGCCGGCTGGCGCTCGGGCCGTTCGGGGATCGTGCGGCAGTGGTGGACGCGGTCGAGGCCCCGGACGGGGGCGTGTGGTCGCTGCTCGGCGCGTACGGCTCGGCGGTGGCCTTGGTCCGGTCCGATGCGGCCTCGGCGCGGACGTACGTGCTCCCGGGAAGGGATGCGCGCCAAGTCTCCGTTAGAATTAGGAGATTCACCCGCTCGTGAGGCTGCACTCGATGCCGTTCGCTCGTTGGTTCGTTCGCGTTTCCGCGCTGGTCGCGGCCGTTGCTCTCATCGCGGGCGGGCACATGCCGCTCGGCGCCGCGCCCAGCGCGCTCGCGTCCGCGATCGATCCCGCCAACCGGGACGCGACCTGCCCCGCGTGCCGCGACTTCTACCAATTCGCGAACGGCGGCTGGATCAAGGCGAACCCGATCCCCGGCGATCACGCATCGTGGAGCCATTGGGACGAGCTCGACGAGAGCAATCTGCAAGCGCTGCGCGTGGGGCTCGAAAAAGCCGCTGCGTCGCACGCCGCTCCGGGCTCGCGCGATCAGAAGCTCGGCGATCTCTACGCCGCGTGCACGGACGAGGACGCCATCGAGGCGAAAGGCCCGACGCCGCTGCAGCCGGAGCTCGCCAAGATCGCGGCCGTCCAGGATCTCCCGGCCTTGCTGGCGGTCGTCGCGAACGAGCACCGCACGGGCGCAGCGGGTCCGTTCTTCGGCTACGGCTCGCAGCCCGATCCCGCGAACTCCGCGCGCACCATCGGTGACCTGGGTCAAGGCGGCCTGTCGCTGCCGGAACGCGACTATTACACGCGCGGCGATGCAAAATCAAAGCAGATGCGCGACGACTTCTCCGCGCACGCCGCGCGCGAGCTGCAGCTCGTCGGCGAGGATGCCGCCGCCGCGACGGCGGATGCCGAGACGGTCATGCGCGTCGAAACGGCGCTCGCGAACGCGTCGCTGCCCAAAGCGCAGTTGCGCGATCCGAAGAAAACGACGAACCCGTACACGGTCGCCAAGCTCGCGTCGCTCGGCCCGGTGATCTCGTGGCCGGCATACTTCGCCGCCATCGGCTCGTTGCAGGGCGCGCTGAACGTGGACGAGCCTTCGTTCTTTCGCAAGCTGAACGGCATTCTCAGCTCGACGCCGCTGCCCGATCTCAAGACGTACGTCAAATGGCATTACGTCGCCTCGAACGCGGGCGCGCTGTCCAAGCCGTTCGTCGACGAGAACTTCGCGTGGCGCAAGAAATTGTTCGGGCTCAAGCAGCTCGAGCCGCGCTGGAAGCGCTGCATTCGCACCGTCGACAACTCGATGGACGAGCTGCTGGGACAGATGTTCGTCGCGATGCGGTTCTCGCCGTCCGCTAAGTCGCACGCGGAGGCGATGGTGCACAACCTGCGGTCGGCGTACCGCACCGACATCGCCGGGCTCGACTGGATGACGCCAGCCACCAAGGCGCGCGCGCAAGCGAAGCTGACGGCGATCGTGCAGAAGATCGGTTACCCCGGCACGTGGCGCAATTATTCGAAGCTCACGATCGCGCGGGGCGACTATTTCGGTGACTTGCGCAACGCGAACGCGTTCGCGGTCGCGCGCGACATCGCCAAGATCGGCAAGCCGACCGATCGCACCGAATGGGGCATGCCGCCGCAGCTGATCAACGCGCAGTACAATCCGACGATGAACGACATCACGTTCCCCGCCGCGATCTTGCTGCCGCCGTTCTACGCGGACACGAACGACGACGCCCTCAACTACGGTGCGATCGGCGCCGTGATCGGTCACGAGATGACGCACGGCTTCGACGATCAAGGGCGCCAGTACGACAACGTCGGCAACCTGCGCGATTGGTGGACGCCCGCCGACGCCAAGCAGTTCACCACGCGCTCGTCGTGCGTCACCAAACAATACGGCGCGATGGAAGCGGCGCCCGGCGTGCTGCAGAACGGTCCGCTGGTCACCGGCGAATCGATCGCCGATCTGGGCGGGCTGCGGATCGCGTACAACGCGTACGAGAGGTCGCAAGCGGGCAAGCCGCGCCGCACGATCAACGGCTACACGCCCGAGCAGCGTTTCTTCTTGGCTTTCGCGACGGTTTGGGCGGAGAACGACACGCCCGAGCTCGCGCGCTTCTTGGGCCAGAGCAACGAGCACCCGGTGGCGCGCAACCGCGTGATCGGCACGCTGATCAACCTGCCGGAGTTCGCAAAGGCGTTCCACTGCACCGCGCGCGACAAGATGGTCAAGCCCGTCGCGACGGTCTGCCGGATCTGGTGAGTCGCTCCCGGGCGGCTGCTCGCTAGCGGTCGCGCCGCGGCTCCCGGGTCCGCGGGCGCCCGGCGTGGTACACTCTCTCGTCGTGACCCAGCCTGCCCCGAGCCCGCCCAAGGGTCTCGTTCCGCCGCTCCGGATCGGCCCCATCGAGGTCTGGCCCCCCATCGTGCTCGCACCGATGTCGGGGGTGACGAACCGTACCCTGCGGGCGCTCTACAAGCCGTTCGGGTTCGGCCTGACCGTCACGGAGTTCGTGTCGTCGAACGCGCTGCAGTACGGCAACAAGCGCACGATGGAGATGATCGATCAGCACGGCGTCGAGAAGCCGGTTTCCACGCAGCTGTGGGGCAACGATCCTACGCTGATGGCACTCGCAGCCAAGGTCGTGCGCGAATGCGGCGCCGACATCGTCGACATCAACTTTGGCTGCCCGGCGCCCAAGGTGACCAAGACCGAAGGCGGGAGCGCATGCTTGCGCGACATCGACCGCTGCGAGGCGATCATGCGCGCCGTCGTCGCGGCCGTCGACTGTCCGGTAACGATGAAGATGCGGCTGGGCTGGACGGAAACCGATCTGGTGTTCGTCGAGGTCGCCAAACGCGCGCAAGCCGCGGGCGTGCAAGCGCTGACGCTGCACGCGCGCACCGCGAAGCAGTTCTACAAGGGCAGCGCGGACTGGTCGAAGATCGCGGAGCTCAAGCGCGCGGTCGACATCCCGGTCATCGGCAACGGTGACCTCGCGGATCCATACGACGCAATGCGCCGGATGCGCGAGAGCGGCGTCGATGCGGTCATGCTGGGACGCGCGACGCTCGGCAATCCGTGGCTCGTGTCGCGGCTGCGCGCGCTCATGGAGGGCCGCGAGCCGCAGGCGACGCCCGACGCGCCGGACCGTCTGCGCTTCGCCGTGCACCACTACGAGACGATGGTCGCCGAATGGGGCGAGTCGCGCGCCGTGCCGCAGATGCGCAAGCATCTGGGCTATTATCTCAAAGGATTCGCGGGAGCGAGCTCTTTGCGCGAGCGCTTGATGCGCACCGAGACCGCAGCCGAGACGCTCGCCGTCCTGCACGACACGATCGCGCAGCTCGAATCGCGCGAGCTCGCCGTCGCGTGATTCCGGCTACCCACGACGATTTGTACGGCGCGGCGTCGCCCGCCGCGCTGTACGACGAAGTGTACGAGAACTATCGCGCGCATCTCAACCCGCCGCTCGCGCGCGTGATGAAGCTGTCCGGCTCGCCGGTCGAAGTACGGGCGCAAGGTTCGACGATCACCGACCATACCGGGAAGACCTACCTCGACTTTGCCGGCGGCTACGGCGTGTTCACGCTCGGGCATCGTCACCCGCGCGTCGTCGCCGCGGTGAAAGATCAGCTCGACCGCATGGCGCTCTCGGGGCGCACGATGTTCAACCCGTTGATGGGAAGGCTCGCGAAGCGGCTGGCCGAGCTCGCGCCCGGCGACCTCTCGATCGCGTTCTTCGCGAACAGCGGCACCGAAGCGGTTGAGGGCGCGCTCAAGCTCGCGCGCGCCGCGACGAAGCGCCCCGCGATCGTGGCGACCGACGCGGCATTCCACGGCAAGACGCTCGGCGCGCTGTCGGCGAGCGGGCGCGACGCGTTCCGCGATCCGTTCGCGCCCTTGCTCGCCGACGTGCGCCGCGTTCCGTTCGGCGACGCGAACGCGCTGCGTGCCGTCGTCGACGAAACCGTGGCCGCGGTGATCGTCGAGCCGATCCAAGGCGAAGGCGGCGTGAACGTTCCGCCCGACGGCTACCTGCGCGAGCTGCGCGCGATCTGCGACGCGAGCGGCGCGGTGATGATCGCGGACGAGGTGCAGACGGGGCTGGGCCGCTGCGGCGCATTGTTTGCATGCGATCGCGAGCAGGTCGTGCCCGACGTGATGACGCTCGCGAAGGGCCTCTCCGGCGGCGTGATTCCGATCGGCGCGTACGTCGCGCGCCCGGCGGTGTGGAACGCCGCGTACGCGAAGCAGCCGCTGCTGCACACGTCGACGTTCGGCGGCAACGAGCTGGCATGCGCCGCCGCGCTCGCCGCGCTCGACGTGCTGCGCGACGATGATCTTGCCGGCAACGCGCGCGTGCGCGGGGAGCAGTTGCTCGCGGGCGCGCGCGCGACGATGGCGCGCCATCCCGCCGTGATAGCGGACGTCCGCGGCGCAGGATTGCTGGTCGGCGTCGAGCTGCGCAGCGAAGGCTACGGCGGCACGATCATCCCCGAACTGCTCAAACGTGGGGTCACGGCGGCGTGGACGCTCAACCAGCAGCGCGTGATCCGCCTGGAGCCGCCGCTGATCGTCACGGCGGAAGAAGTGGACACGGCGCTGCGCGCCTTCGACGCCGCGGTCGCCACCGCGTTCGAAAAATTGGGAAGCTTGAAATAGTGCCGTACGTCGAATGCACGATCGACGTCGCCGCGCCGCCCGCGACGGTGTACGAGCTTGCGAAGGAGCAGGAACGCTTCCCCGACTTCATGCCCGACGTGGAGACCGTCGTCGTGCTGGAGCGCCACCCCGACCACGTGATCACGCGCTGGAAGACGCTGGTCGAGGACGCGCCTATCGAGTGGACCGAGAACGACCGCTTCGACGACGAGCGGCTGCGCATCGACTACGCGCTGATCGAGGGCGACCTCGACACGTTCGAAGGCGCCTGGACGTTCGAGCAGCACGGTGACGTCACGCGCGTCGTGCTCAGCGTCGAATACGACTTCGGCGTACCGACGCTCGCCGAGCTGATCGGCCCGACGCTCGAAAAGAAGGTCCGGGAGAACTCCGACATGATGCTCGCCGCGCTCAAGCGCGAGGCGGAGTCACGGACGGTCCCGCAGTCGGCGCACGGTACGCGCTAAAGCGCGTCGCGGTCGAGGCCGCGCGCCGCGGGATCGCCGCGTGCAGCAGCTCGATCGTCAGGAGCAGCTCCTCCGCGTAGGCGGCTTCCTCGAGCCGTGCCGCGTCGAAGAACAAACCGCGCACGGGGAACGCCGCGCGCTCGAGCGCGTCGAGCAGCGCGGGGGCTTTCGCCGTGCGTTCGGCGAGCTTGCGGAAGCGCTGGATCGCGTCCTCGAGCTTGAGCACGTCCGCGCGGTACGCGGCGTACTTCTCCGATTCCGCTGCCGCGCTGTCGCGAATCGCGGGCCAGTCCTCCTCGCGAAAGCGCGCGACCTCCGCGTTGCCGCGCTCGGTGAACCGTCGTTTGCGCGCGGCGATCAGCCGGTGCTCCTCCTGATCGGCGATGCGCGGGCCCTTCGCTTTCGCGCGCAACAACTCGGCGTGCTCCTGTGCCGTGTAGTCCGTCTCGATCGCGATGCGCTCGCTGATCGCGGCGAGCTCTTCGCGCCAGACGTCTTCAATGGCGGGCGGCTCGTTGAGCGCGCCGAGCTGCGTGCGGCGCGCCGCGAGCTGGTCGCGCCGTGCGTCGAGCAGCGCGCGCAAGCGCTGCACGCCGCCGCGCAGCGTCGCGATCCAGGCCGTGTCCCCCGGCGCGCCGGGATCGTCGAAGCGCACCTCGATGCCCAGGCCGAGCGGTTGAATTTCGACGAACCGCCACTGCCCCGGCTCGACGCCCGCCAGCACCCGCAGCCGGCACCCGATCGGCGGCGGCGGTCCCGCGCTGCGGAAGACGACGAACGCATCGTTCGCATCGATCCCGAGCAGCGTCGTGTGCTCGTCGAACGTGCGCGCGAACGCGAGGATCCCGCCGTAGGACACGTCGCCCCACACCGGCTCGTCGACGTCGTCGTACCGGCGGCTCCACAGCACGGCCCACAGCGCGTCGTGCGCCTCGGCCGCAGCCGCATGGTCCCGTGTCATCGCCTCGAGGACCGCCCGGACGGTGGAGCGGCGATACCGCTTCGTCGTCAAGCTCGCTTGGTTCGTGGTGGGCGCGGGCAGTCCCCGGTCAACCGCGCCCGCCGCGCCTTCTAGTCGGGCTTCGCGAACGCCACGATCGTGTTCTCGCCGCGGCAATTGGTCCAGAACTTCGTACCGTCGAACCCCAGGCTGCGCGCCGCGAACGGGATCGACGCGAGCTCGTGAACCTCGGGCTGTTCCTTGCGCGCGTCCAAGCACATCAGACGGTAGTCGTCGCTCTCGCGGCTTTCCGTCGTGACGAGATAGAAACGTCCCGCGACGATGACCATCCCGGTGATCTGCCGCGGGACGGGGATCGTGCGCAACACGCCCCCGGTTTCGTCGAGCTCGAGAATCACTTGCGCGTCGCGCTGGCTCAGATACAGCCGGTCGCCGTCGTACGCAAGAAACGAACCCGTTCCGTCCGGACAGCGAATCGCGTCGGACTTGAAGTCCTTGCCCATGATGTAACGGCGTATGAAACGGTCGTCGGTTCCGCCGTCGTCGCGGTCGCCGACGACGACGCGCAGCGCGTCGCCGGTGACGGTCAGCCCGAATGGCCTACCGGGCGCGATCGCCTCTTCGAAAACACGGCCCTGCATCGCAACCATGCCGTAAATGCGGCACGTGTCGTAGGATGCGATCCAGAGATCCGGCCCGTCACACGCGAGCCCCATTGGTCCGGGGCAGGGGGCGGGGATACGGAGGAGCTCATCGATGGTCGAGAGCGTCTGATTCATGCGCGGCACCCCTTCCCCCAACGGCCCGCGGGCTCCCGGCGGCGGAGGGGCGAATCGGGCCTTCCGGATGGCCAAGTTCTGTTTCGTGATCCACCCCCTCTCGTTCGAGGACGTCGTGCGCTACGAGCCCGGCGCGGCGGGCAAGGGCAAGGCGATCATCGCTAAGATCCTCGAGTGGATGCCGCCCTGGGCGGCGGCGCACGTGACCGGCGTGCGGACGCCGGACGGGCGTGAAACCGAGGGCTGGTTCATCGGCGCGGGGCTCCTGCCGGCGCAGATGCTGGAACTGCCGCGCGAGCAGGTCTACGAACGCATCCTCAAAGC
>JAXDMA010000015.1:0-13568 GCA_034666305.1 Vulcanimicrobiota bacterium | reverse complement strand
TTCTACGAAACGTACGGCGAGCAGCAAGTCGAGGCCGGAAAGTATTCGTTCGTGCTGCGCTGGGCCGACCACGTGCGACCCGTCGCGGCGGCGTTGCGTCAGGTCGTCGCCGCCTCGTAAGGCAGCGGGCGCACCTCGAGCCGTTGCAGCTTGAGGCCCAGCCGCCGCGCATCGCTGCTCAAACCGATCTCGCTCGGCGCGCGCGGTGTCGAGAGCGTGAACTCGATTATCACCAGCCCGGCGCCGGATGCGGGCGCGTCCATGCGGAATGCTTGCCACACGGCGGTGCGGGGATAGGTGAACGTCCATGACGCGACGAGCGCGCCGTTCGCGTGCACGGTGGCGTGCAGCGTGGGATGTTCCGGCGCGAGGAACGCGTCGATTTCCAAAGCGAGGTCGATCGGGCCGCTCACATCGGTGCGCAACACCATCAGCGCGCGGTCGGCAACGGTCCAGACGCCCCACTCCTCGGGTTCGCCGAACCCGCTGACGTACTCGATCGCGCCGGGCCGGTTCATACCCAGCGGCGCCGGCTCGCCCGCGCGCACGCGCGGCGGGCGGTCGAGCGCGGCGTCGACGTCGCGCAGCAGCTGTTCCCGCTCCACCATCCACGGCCACCGCGTACGCAGCAGCGGCACTGACGGCGCCCACGTTTCGAGGTGCTGCGCCAGCGCGCGATCGTGCGCCGTGCGACCGGGATCGACGCCTTGTGCGATGCATGCCTCGTACAGCGCGATGTAATCGTCGATCGCACCGTCGAGTCCGGCGTCGCGCCGCGCGAACGCGGACACGGCGGAGCTTTCCGCGGCATCGTAGCGATCGATCTCCGCGGCGAGCGCATCGGCGGTTATGCGCCGCGTGAGGCTGCGCAGCCCGAAGTTGAGCGGGCGCCAACGCGCGTATGACTCGAGGGTGACCATGCCGGCAAGCCCGCGCGCATCGCAGACGATCACGGCGCAACCCGACGCCATCGCTTCGAGCGCGGAGAGCGCCGACGTGAATACGATGTCATATTTCGGCAAGACGTCTTCGGGCTTGTCGAGCCGGTTGCCGATCACCGTTCCGGCTTCGTCGAGCGCGAGCCCGCGCGCCGCGCACGCGGTACGCAGCGCTTCGAGGTGCGCGGTATGCTTCACGAAGGCGAGTGCCCGTCGCGGCGCATCGGGCAGGCGTCGATCTGGAACTCGAAAGCGGTCGAGGTCGACCGCGTTGCGGTGGATCGCGACGCGGTCGGGCGCAATCCCGGACTCGATGCGCAGGCGATCCGCGACCGTTTCGTCGACCGCGACATAGCGCAGCACCGACGGGAAATGCGGCGGCGCATCGTGCCACGCCGTAAAGTCGTGACACACGAAAATTACGGGCACGTCGGGGAAACGCGCGACCGCCGCGGCGAGCGGGGCATTGTGGTGAGCGTGAATGATGTCGGGCCGCTCTGCGATGGAAGCGATCCGGTCCACGACCGGGATCGACGCCGCGCGCAGTTCGCCGGCCAAAGGGCCGGTCTGCTGCGCGTAGACGATCGGCCGGTGCCCGCGGCGCAGGAGTCCCAGGGCGACGTCGCGCGTGACGATCTCCGTCCCGGATCGCCCGGCAAGCCACATGTTCGTAAGCAGGACTCGTCGTGCGGCCACGCTCTACAATAACACAGCGGATGCAGAACCCCATTCCCGTCGCCGTCGTCGGCGCCGGCCGTTTCGGTCGAAAACACATCGAGAAGTACAGTCTCGACGCCCAAGCGGCGCTCGTCGCGATCGTCGATCCAAACCCTGCGATGGAGAGCTTGGCACGGCATCACGGCGTGCGCTGGTTCCCCTCGGTCGCCGACGTGCCGGCCGGTCTCGTGCGTGCGGCGACCGTCGCGGTGCCCAACGCCGCGCACTTCGCGACGAGCGCCGCGTTGATGTGCGCGGGCGTCGACGTGCTCGTCGAGAAGCCGTTTACCCAGCGGCTGGACGAAGCGGACGCGCTGATCGAAGCTGCGCGGCGCGGCGAGCGCATCGTGCAGGTCGGACACGTGGAGCGATTCAACCCGGCGGTTCTCGCCGTCCAACATCGCGCGCTCGCGTTCGAACGCGTTCGGGCGGTGCGCCGCGGCCCGCTGCCCGAGTCCGGTCCCCCGGCCGACGTCGTGCTCGATCTCATGATTCACGACATCGAGCTCGTCCTCAACTGGGCCGGCGCGCAGCCGGCGCTCGTCACCGTGCGCGGTTGCGTCGTGAAGAACGCGGTGCTCGAGCGCGCGCAGGCCACGCTGCACTTCCCCGGCGGCGCGACAGCGGTGCTCACCGCGGAACGCGGCGCCCCGTGCCGCATGCTCGACGTGGTCGCGGGCGGCCGGCATCTGCGCATCGACTGTTTGGCGCGGCGCGCGTACGACGGCGCCACACCGCTCGACGTCGCGCCGCACGACGCGCTCGCGGCGGAGATCGCGGCGTTTCTCGACGCCGTGCGCCGGCGCGGTACGCCGGTCGTTACCGGATCGGACGGACGCGGCGCACTCGAAGTCGCGCTTCGCATACGGGAAGACATCGTTGCGGCACGATACGATCCCGCTGCGTGACCTTGCCGCGCAGGACGCGTCCCTGCGCGACGAGATCCGAGCGGCGGTCGATCGCGTGCTCGCAAGCGGAGTATACGTCGGCGGTACCGAGGGCGCCGCGCTGGAACGCGAGCTCGCAAGCGCTCTGAGCGTCGAACACGTCGTGGCGGTCAACTCCGGAACCGACGCGCTCGTGCTCGCGCTTCGCGCGGCGGGGATCGGTCCCGGCGACGAGGTGATCGTTCCGAGTTTCACGTTCATCGCGACCGCAACCGCCGTCAGCCTCACCGGTGCAAGCCCGGTGTTCGCCGATTCGCTGTCCGACATTTTCACCATAGACCCGGCGTCGGTCGTGGCTGCAGTCACGCCCCGCACCGCTGCCGTCATCGCGGTCCACCTGTTCGGCGAACCGGCGGAGCTCGATTCGCTCGCGAGCGTGTGCGCATCGAACGATCTTCTGCTGATCGAAGATGTCGCGCAGGCGTTCGGCGCGCGATACCGCGGCGTGACCGTGGGTGCGGCCGGCGCGCTGTCGGCGTTCAGCTTTTACCCGACGAAGAACCTCGCGTGTGCGGGCGACGGCGGCGCGGTCGCGACGAACGACGCCGCGCTCGCCGAGCTCGTGCGCTCGCTGCGCAATCACGGCCGCGGCGACGATCACACGCACGTGCGGCTGGGCGTGAACAGCCGTCTGGACGAAGTGCAGGCAGCGATCTTGCGCGTCAAGCTGCCGCATGTCGCGGCGTGGAACGCGCGGCGCGTCGCGCTCGCCGGCGCATACCGGCAAGGTCTCGGCGGAACGCGCGCGCTCTGTCCGGCGCCGCTTTCGTATACGAGCCACGTCTACAATCAGTTCGTCATCGCCCATCCGGAACGCGACGCGTTGCGCGAGCGGCTTTCCGCCGCCGGGATTGGGACGGCGCTGTACTACGACACGCCGTGCCACCGTCAACCGCTCTATGCGAACGACCGCCCGTCGCAGCTGCCGAACGCGGAGCGGTGGAGCCGGACGGTGCTCGCGCTCCCGATCTATCCGGAGCTGCCGGACGGCGCGGTCGAGTCGATCTGCGCCGAGATCCGGGCGTTCGACCGCGTGGCCGCGATGCCGGTGGGAGCGCTTGACAGGGCTCCGCCTGAGGCGTAGGCTGAAACTATGTTTTTAGTTGTTGCGGCCGCCGCCATCCCGTTCGCCTACGACGGCCAGCTGCGGCCTGGCCAAAAGCTCACGGTCCGCGATATCAACGGGACGGTCAGGGTGCGCACCGGCGACCGGCTCGCGATCCGCGCGAACAAGCACGCAGACCGCGGCGATCCGAACGAAGTCCAGATCCACGTCGAGAACCGCTCGGACGGAATCGTCGTGTGCGTGCGCTACCCGCCGGACGCCGCGCGCGCGTGCGACGAACGCACGTCATGGTCGTCGTCCCGGGAATCGCACAACGATACGGCCGTCGACTTCGACATCACGGTTCCGCACGGCATCACGCTCGACGCGAAGTCCGTGAACGGCGCCGTCGACGCGATCAACGACGGGCCGACGGACGTGTCGTCGGTGAACGGCAGCGTGCGCGTCGAGGGGCGTGACGTGCGCAAAGCGGTGTCGGTCAACGGCTCCGTCGAGGTGCACGTGCTCGACCGCGTGCGCGGCACGTTGAACGCCAAGACGGTGAACGGTTCGATCGACGTGTCGCTGCCCGCCGGCAGCGGCGTGAGCCTCGCGGCGCGCACGCTCACGGGCGGGATCAACGCCGACGGGATCACCGTGGATCGTCCGCGCTACGGTCCGGGCGCGAGCGCGCACGGCACGCTAGGCGACGGTGCGCTGCACATCGACGCAACGACGGTCAACGGCTCGATCACGCTCCATCGTTAGGGACTAGCCCGCGGAAAGGCTGACCCGCGTCGAACGCGGGTCATGCCGGGGATTCAGCGAGCGTCAGCGAGCTGAATCCGGTTATGCTGCGGCGAGCGCCTCGAGCAGGACGATACGCTGCGGCAACGGTAGCTGCGGCGCGCGGCGTTCGAGGACGGCGTACGTCTGGTCGTTGATCGTGCGGAGCTCGCGCGGCGTGTCCCAAAGCAGATCCGAAACGATCGAATCCAGGCGCAACCTGTACTCAGCGACTTTTTTTTTGATCTCGGCCGCGACTTCGTCGCGCAGCGATGCGACGAAACGTACGAAGTCCGCTTCTTCGATCGGGCTGACGAGGAGCGCCGAACCGCGCAACGGCGTCTCCAAAAAGTGCCGGAGATCGTCGTACGCGATCGGGACCCGCTTGGTCTCGGCATCGTCGAAGAGCTGCTGCCATGTGAAGCGCTTGGCGAGGTAATAGAGGTCCACCGCGTCCTTGATTTCGGCCCGGTCCTCGAAGGCGCCGATCTTGTTTGCCGCAATGTCGCGGAGTGTGTGGGCGTAGACGCCCAGGGCCGATGGTGCGGCGGGTTCCACGCGTTGCGCGTCGGGTGCGACGTCGACCTGCACGCGGCTCGTGCCGTCGCCGACCCACATTCGCATGAACGCGACGGATTCGGTGACCGGTTCGACGGCGAAGCCCCGCAACTGGAGCTCGTTGGCAAAGTCACGCCCAAGCGTTCCGGCGTGGCCTTGGAGCGTGAACAGGTCGATGTCGTCGGAGTACCGGTGGTTCAGATAAAGCCGCGCGAGAGCCGTACCGCCCGTGAGCACCAATGCATCGCCGTACGTCGCCGCGACGGCCAGGATGCGGTCTTGCAGCGGGTAGAGGACGCCTTCGTAATAGGCTCGCTCTTCGGGCGTGGCGAGCCGAAACGGAACGCTCATGGTTTCCGCATTATACCACGTGTGATGCGTACATTTTGCGGAAAGGGTGACCCGCGTCGAACGCGGGTCATGCCGGGGATTCACCGAGCGTCAGCGAGGTGAATCCAACCATGCGTCGTCCGGGCCCGCGTAGGTGTTGCCGTACAGCGATGACGCGTCCGGGTAGGGTTCCGCTTCGATTTCGTCCGTCGTGCGGTTGACGAGTTCCGTGATCTCGCGCCTGATCGACTTGACGTCGTCGTCGGACAGCACGTTGTGCTCGAGCAGATACTTCTCGAACTTCGGCACGGGGTCGTTGGGGCGGTGCTCGGACACCTCGTCGCGCGAGCGATAGGTGCGGTCGTCGTCGTCGGTCGTGTGCGAAAGGAAGCGATAGCACATCGACTCGACCAGCACCGGCCCCTTCCCGGCGGCGGCGTGTTCGCGCGCTTCGCGTACGGCCGTGTACACGGCGATCGGATCGAAGCCGTCGCACGTGACGCCGCGCATCCCGTAGCCGGCCGCGCGCGTCGCGACGGTGGTCACGCGCATTTGTTTGCTGATGTGCGTGGATATCGCCCACTGATTGTTCTCGCACAGAAACACGACCGGCAGCGCGTGGACGGCGGCGAAGTTCATCGCCTCGTGCCACTCGCCTTGCGACGTGGCGCCGTCGCCGAACTGGCAGAACACGACGCGGTCCGCCGCTCCGCTGCGCTTGACGGCCCAGGCCGCGCCGACCGCGTGCGTGCACTGCGCCGCGATGATCGATGAGATCGACGAGATGCCCAGCGCGCGCGCCGTGACGTGGTTGATGATCGAACGGCCGCCGGTGGTGTCCTTCGCGCGCGCGAGCTGCGAGCGGAACAGATCGGCGAGCGGAAAGCCGCATGACAGGATGATGCCGGTGTTGCGATAGTACGGGTAGAGCAGGTCCTTGCCGCGCTCGAACGCGAGCCCGGTTCCGGCCTGAACCGCTTCGTGGCCCTCCGAGCCCATCGCGATGCCGATCTTGCCTTGGCGATTGAGCTGAAAACCGCGCGTGTCGACCGCTCGCTGCGTCACCATGTCGCGGTAGAGCTTGAGCAGCTGCTCGCGGGAGAGCGCGGGTGCCTTCGCGGTCGTCGTCGCCATCGCTCACGAGCCTTCCCCGATCGCGGGCTCGCCCCTACCGAAGGTTCGGGCGGGGAACGGCGGCGCGCAATCGGAAGCACGCGCGTGATGCGTACCGGACCTCTTGTCGCCGCCGTCGCGCTGTTCGCAGCGGCGCTGCCTTTCACGTTTGCTCCGCCCGCCGCGGCAGCGACCGGCAGCACGGCGCCTGAGGCGCCGCGCAAACCCGTGGTGAAACCGGCACCCAGCCCGTCGCCCGGTCCCGACACGGACGGCGTGAAGTTCCGCGCGATCGGGCCGGCGACGTCGGGCGGTCGCGTGCCGGCGGTCGCCGGCAGCGATCGCGATCCGGCGCTTTACTACGCGGGCGGCGCGGGCGGCGGCGTTTTCAAATCGAGCGACGGCGGAGCGTCGTTTCAGTCCGTGTGGACCGCCGCGTCGAAGTTCGGCGCGATCGGCGCGATCACGATCGCCCCCAGCGACGATAACACCGTGTGGGTGGGGACCGGCGAGACGAACCCGCGCAACGACGTGTCGTACGGCGACGGCGTCTGGGTGACGCATGACGGCGCGAAACACTGGACGCACGCGGGGCTCGCCGACACGTCGACCATCGCGAAGATCCTCGTCGATCCGAAGAATCCCAAGCGCGCGATCGTCGCGGCGCTCGGGGATCCGTGGAAGGACAGCAGCGCGCGCGGCGTCTACGTGACGAACGACGGCGGCCGCACGTGGGCCAAGACGCTGTACGTCGGGCCCGCCAGCGGCGCGGCGGACCTCGCGTGGAACCCGAAGCATCCGCAAACGATCTTCGCGGCGATCTGGCAGTTCCGGCGCCAGCCGTGGATCGCGACCAGCGGCGGACCCGCCGACGGTCTGTACCGTTCGCGCGACGGCGGGCGCACGTGGTCTAAGATTTCGGGCCATGGTTTTCCGACGGATACGCTGGGGCGCATCGGCGTGGCGGTAGCGCCGAGCTACCCAAATCGCGTGTATGCGGTGGTGCAATCGAAGCAGGGCACGGTGTGGCGCTCGAACGACGGCGGTGACACGTGGTGGGGCGTGTCGCACGACACGCTGCCCGAACAGCGGCCGTTCTATTTCAGCCACCTTGCGGTCGATCCGCGCAATCGCAACCGCGTCATTGCGGTGTCGATGTACCTGACCGTTTCGAAGAACGGCGGGCAGACCTGGAAGCACCTGACGGGTTCGGTGCACGTCGACAACCACGCGCTGTGGTGGTCGGCCGACGGCACGCGCATCATCGAAGGCAACGACGGCGGCGTCATCTTGAGCCGCAACGGCGGCGACTCGTGGGCGTTCCTCGACCGCATCCCGCTCGCGCAGATCTATCACGTCGGATTCTCCGACGAGAAGCCGTACTTGATCTGCGGCGGGCTGCAGGACAACAGCTCGTGGTGCGCGCCCACGACGTCGCGCAACGGGATCGGCCTGATCAACCGGGATTGGTTCGCGATCGCCGGCGGCGACGGCATGTACGCGATCCCGGACCCGATCGATCCGAATTATCTTTGGACGAACACGCAGGACGGCGTGCTCGGCATCTACGATCAGAAGGCGCGCCAGAGCGTCGACGTGTCGCCGTATCCGCGCGACGTGTTCACGTCGGCGACGTCGCTCGCGGAGTCGCCGTACCGCTTCAACTGGAACGCCCCGCTCGTGTTCTCGCCGCAGGACGGGCACATCGCGTACTTCGGGGGCAACGTCGTGTTCAAGTCGGCCGATCGCGGCCGCCACTGGACGCCGATCAGTCCCGATCTCACGCGCAACGAGAAAGAGCACCAGCGCAACTCCGGCGGCCCGATCAACCTCGATGTATCCGGCGCGGAATATTACGATACGACGCTCGCGCTCGCGCCGTCGCCCAAAGACGCGAACCTGATCTGGGCCGGCACCGACGACGGGCTGATCCAGCTCACGCGCGACGGCGGCGCGCACTGGGCCAACGTGACGCCGGCGAGCTGGCCGAAGTACGGGCGCGTCGAGGTGATCGAAGCGAGCCCGTACGCGGCGGGGACCGCGTTCACGCTGCTCGACCGGCACGATCTGGGCGACCGCCGCCCGTACGCGTTCGTCACCGACGATTACGGGGCGACGTGGCGGTCGATCGCGGCGAATCTGCCGCTCGACGCGCCGGTGCGCGTGGTGCGCCAAGACCTGCGCGAACCGAACTTATTGTACGCGGGCACGGAGAACGCGCTGTGGATCTCGTACGATCGCGGCGGCCGCTGGGAACGTCTGCAGGCTGGTTTCCCCGTCGTCCCCGTGTACGACATTCACGTGCACCCGTCGGCGAACGACCTGCTCGTCGCGACGCACGGCCGCGGTTTCTTCGTGTTGGACGATCTCTCGGCGCTGCAGCAGCTCGCGGCCGCGCGGCGCGCGGGCGTGCAGTTCTTCCCCGTGCGCGACGCCGTGTTGTGGGCGGGCTGGCCGTCGATCGAGGCGGGCGACGGCAATTCGCTCCCCGCGAACATGTTCTCCGGACCGAACGCGCCGGGCGGCGCGGTGCTCACGTTCTACCAGCGCACCAAAGCCAAAGAGCGCCCGTGGTTCGAGATCGCGGATAGCACGGGCAAGCCGGTGCGCACGCTGCGCGGCCAGGTGCCGTTCGATCGCGCCGATCCGCCGAAGGAAGAGCGCGCGAAATACTACGTCAGCAACGACGCGGGGCTCAACCGCATCACGTGGGACGGCAGCGAGGACGGCCCGACACGGTGGCTCGGCTCGAGCTTTCAGAACGCCGGACCCGGATCGGGCCCCGAGGCGCTGCCCGGCAAGTACACGGCGCGGCTGCACATCGACGGCAAGATCTTCGAGCAGGCGTTCACGCTCGCGGACGATCCGTTCAGCCCATGGACCGCAGAGCAGCGCGTCGTGCGGCACACGTATCTGGCGACCGGCTACCGCTGGATCGACGGGTTGGATCGCGCGCTCAACGAGATCACGGCGCGGCTGAAGAAGACGCCGCCGGCGGCGGAGCGCGCGCGGCTGTTGGCGCTGCGCGACGAGCTCACGTCGAACTCGCTGCACGACGAAGACTCGATCGGTCACCCGGACCGTATCCGCGAGCGCGTGTTCGGCGCGATCTTCGCGATCGGCGGATCGCTCCAGCCGCCGTTCGAACAGCATCAAGCCGCCCTCGACGCGCTCAAGCTCGACGTCGCGACGGCATACTCGCACATCTCCGCGGTGCTCGGCTTCGACTTCGCTTCGAAGGCGCTCGGCATCCGCAAGATGGCGGAGCCGAACGGCGGCGCGATCATCGTCATGCCGTCGCCATCGCCGTCACCCTAAGCGTGGAACCGCGCAAGCCGTACGACATCGACTCGCTGACCGACGTCGCGCTGCGCGTGTTCGCGGACCGCGGCTACGACGGCGCGTCGATGGACGACGTCGCGCGCGCCGCGGGGATTACCAAGGCGTCGATCTACCACCACGTCAGCGGGAAGGAAGCGCTGCTCGAGCGCGGGCTCGGACGCGCGCTCGACGCGCTGTTCGCGATCCTCGACGAGCCGGCGGCGCACGATGGCCGCGCGATCGACCGATTGCGCCACATCATCGGGCGCGTCGCGGAGACGACGATGCACCTGCTGCCGGAACTGACGGTGCTGTTTCGCATCCACGGCGCGTCGCGCAGCGAGCGCAACGCCGTCGACCGGCGGCGCGCGTTCGACCGGCTCGTTACCGAGATCATCGCGCAGGCGCAGCGGGACGGCGACGTGCGCCGCGACCTCGAGCCGCGGCTCGTCGCGCGTTTGATTTTCGGCATGTCCAATTCGGTCGTCGAATGGTACCGCCACGGCTCTCTGACGCGCGAGGCCATCGCCGGTGCCGTCACCGCGCTCGCGTTCGACGGCATCACGGCGCGCTGAGCGTTACGCGCCGCGTGTGCGCGCGTCGAGCAGCGACGCGATGCGCTGCTCCAGCGCGCTGACGCGCAGCACGATGCCGTCCGCGCCGTCCTTTGCCGCCGCGTCGTCGGCGACGCCGTTCGCGAGGTACCAGGCGTCGGTGCCGAGCTCTTTGGCGAGGCGCAAGCCGATCACGAAGCTCGCCATCTTCGTCTGACCGCTTTCCATCTGGCGGATCGCGCCTTCGGTGACGCCGACGCGCTGGGCGAGCTGCGCGCAGCTCACCGCGCGCGCGGTGCGCAGGCGCCGCAGCCGCTCGCCGAAGCTCTCCACCCGTACCCTCACCGCGGCCGCGACCGCGGTCATCGGCCGCGCGCCGGCTCTGCCGGCGCTCCCGGATCGGCGGGGCGCACCGTGCCGGCGGCGCGGTAGCCGCGCACGTCGTAGCGGGCGAGAATCCAGGGCCGCAGCATGGCACGGTCCTCGCGTTCCAGGCGCTCGATCAAGCGCTGGACCTCGTGCAGGTTGGCGGGCTCGGGCCCTTGATCTTCGGGCCGGAATCGTCGTCGCGCATCCATCGGACGCCGCCTCTTCCACGGAGGGGTTATCGAACACCTGTTCGATTTCTTGGCCGTTTGGTACCGCGTTCGGCTGCCGAGCGTCCGATGGGGTACGGTGGGCTGGATGGGCGAGGAACGGCACGAGCTCTGCGTGATTGGCGCGGGGACGGCGGGTTTTACGGCGGCCGAGGCCGCGCGCGCCGCGGGCCGCGACTTCGTGCTCGTGACGGGCACCGAGGAGCTGGGCGGCACGTGCATCCTGCGCGGCTGCATGCCGGCCAAGGCGATCCTCGCCGCGTCCCAGATCGAGGGTGAGGTGCGCAAGGCGCACGATGTCGGCGTGGACACGGCCGCGGTGAAGATGGATCTACCGGCGATCATCCGTCGCAAACGCGCGCTCGTCGACTATTTCGCCGAAGACCGCGTGCACGATCTCGCGGAATACCCGCTCGTGCGCGGCGACGCGCGATTCGTCGCGCCGGACGCGATCGTCGTCGGAAAACGCCGCATCACGGCCGAGCGGTTCGTCATTGCCACGGGTTCCGACGTGATCGCGCCGCGGATCGCCGGGCTGGACGGCGTGCCGACGATGACGAGCACCGAGGTGCTCGAGCTGACGCACGCGCCGCGCAGCATCGCGATCCTCGGCGGCGGGCCGATCGGCTGCGCGTTCGCGCAGTTCTTCGCCCGGCTCCATGCGCGCGTGACGCTGTTTCAAGACGCGCCCGAGTTGTTGCGCAACGACGATCCCGACGTCGGCGCCGCGGTGCGCGAAGCGCTCGAGCGCGACGGCGTCGAGGTCGTGCTCGATGCGGACGTGCGGCGCGCCACTCGGGACGGCGACGTCACGGTGCTGTCCGCCGACACCGCGCACGGTGCGCACGACGCGCGCTGCGAGCTGGTGCTGCTGGCGACGAACCGGCGGCCGCGCGTCGACGATCTCGATCTGGCGAGCGGCGAGATCGAAGGCGATTCTGCGCGCGGGATCGTCGTCGATTCGACCTTGCGCAGCGTTTCGAACCAACGCGTCTTCGGCGCCGGCGACGTTCTCGCACGGCGTTCGCTCGTGCATTCCGCGGCGTACGCCGGCAGGTTGGCCGCCGCGAACGCGTTCGCGGCCGAGCCGGTCGAGGCGGATTGGCGGCGCTGGGAGTCGCACGCGATCTACACGCAACCGCAGGTCGCCGTAGCAGGGCGTACCGAGCGCCAGTGCCGCGCCGATGGAATCGACGTGCGCGTTGCGACGTTGCCGGCCGCCGAGGTCGGCAAAGCGCTGGTGTCGGAGCAGACGGAAGGTTTCGTGAAGATGCTCGCGCGACGCGATGACGATCGCGTCGTGGGCATCGCGATCGTGACCGACGATGCGATCGACCTCGCCGGCGAAGCGATCGCGCTGATCGATCGCGGCGCGACGGCGCGCGAGATCGCGGACATGCCGCACCTGCACCCGACGATGAGCGAACTGCTCGCGCGCGTCGCCGAGAGGCTCTGCTAGGACCTCAAGTGCCGTCCCGCGATGCCGATACCATTACCGAGCGAACGGCCCTCAGAGCGGTCGCTTCGTCTTCACGCGGGTGTTGGAGGTAAGCACGAAGCACGATGAGCAACGCAGTTTTGACCGAGGCGGACAAGAGCACGCTCAAACAGCAGATCACGGCGGCCATTGCCGCGCATCACGCCTGGATGGGGCGCCTGCGCACCGCGGCGGAGTACGGCCGCAGCAGCGTCGACGTCGCGACGACGTCCAAGGAAGACGCGTGCCCGATCGGGATCTGGCTGACGCGCGACATCTCGCCGTCGCTCAAGGCGCGGCCGCTGTACGCGCGCTCGCGCACGCTCCACGCCCAGTTCCACAAGGAAGCGGCCCGCGTGCTGACGCTCGCGCTCGCGCGCGATCCGCGGGCGAAGAGCGAGTTAGCCGAGGGCGGCACGTTCGCGGCGGTCGCAACCGAGCTGCGCCACACACTCTACGACTGGCTCGGCGAAGTCGGCTAGCGGGGGAGCTTGATCCAGGGGCGATTCGCGGGTATACTCATTCCCTAACCGACCATTCGGTAGGGAGAGAGCCGCACTCATGGCCTTGATCGCGCAGCACCAGAACGAGCTCGTCATTCCGCCGGGCGGCCTCACGCCGTTCCCGGAGGTCCCCCAGCCCAACATCTTCCCGATGGAGTGGCGGGTCGAGACGCCCAAGCTCGCCGAGCTGTATGAACGCGCGAAACGCCACGTGTGGAATCCGTCGGATTTTCCGTGGGACACGCTGCGCGCCGAGGACTTCACCGAAGAGCAGCGGCTCGGGATCATGTACTGGTACGCGGTGCTCGCGAACTTCGACGGCTCGGGCCCGGCCGTGTTCGCGAAAGCGACGATCCACGCGTTCGAGACGCATCAGGAAGATCCGATCCGCAAGTGTTTCTTCTCGATCACGCACGACGAGATGAACCATGAAGAAGTGTGTCAGCGCGCGATTCAGGCCCTCGTTCCGGGCGGCCCGATGGATTTCGTGGCCACGAGCGATCTCGCGCGAGCCGCGCAGAACAACATCGGCTGGCTGTATCACAACGGCGGCCGTTACTGGTCGGGCTACAGCGCGTCGCTCGCGAAGTATCCGCTCAGCGTGCTGTTCACGTCGTTCATGATGGGCGAGGTCGCGTCGTCGACGCTGTTCTTCGGCATGTCGAAGAAAGCGACGCACCCGC
>JAXDMA010000014.1:0-18512 GCA_034666305.1 Vulcanimicrobiota bacterium | reverse complement strand
ACCTGCTGGCCGCGCAGCACGGCCGCAGCGGCGCGCAGATCGCCGATGCGCGAGTTCGTGCACGAGCCGATGAAGGCCTGATCGATCTCGATGCTGCGCAGCATTTGACCCGGCCGCAGATCCATGTACGCCAGCGACTCCGCGGGCGCGTCGAACGGCACGACGCCGTCCACCGGCGCGTTCTCGCCGGGGTTCGTCCCCCACGATACCACCGGGCGGATTGCGCTCCCGTCAATCGTCACCGTGGCCGCATACTCGGCGTCGCCGTCGGCCTGCAGCGCCGTCCAGCCCGCCGGTGCGGCCGGCGTTGCCGCGAGATACGCCGCCGTCGTCGCGTCCGCCGCGATGATGCCGGTCGTCGCGCCCGCTTCGATCGCCATGTTGCACAGCGTCATGCGCTGTTCCATGTTCAGTGCGCGGACCGCCGAGCCGGTATACTCGAGCACGTAGCCGGTGCCGCCGCGGAACCCGATGGTCGCGATGACGGAAAGCGTCAGGTCCTTCGCCGTCGCGTCGGGCGGCAGCTCGCCGGTGATCTCGATGCGCATGACCTTCGGCCGCTGCAGGATCAAGCAGCCGGCGAGCATCGCGCCGGCCTGCGCGGTCGTACCGATCCCGAGCGCGAACGCGCCGAGCGCGCCCAGCGTGCACGTATGGCTATCGCCGCAGCACACGCTCATCCCGGGCGTGACGTACCCGCGCTCCGGCACGAGCACGTGACAGATCCCGTTGTTGCCGATGTCGTGGAAGCGGATACCCTGGCGCTTCGCCCACGTGCGAACGGTTTGGGCTTGGAGCGCCGTCGCCGCGTCCTTGGCCGGCGCGACGTGATCGATCATTGCGACGATGCGATCGGGCTCGTACAGCTTGTCGCCGAACTCTTTCTCGATGGCGATCGCACCGGGCGGCGTGGTAATCTCGTGCGCCACCACGAGATCCATGAACACCAGCGCGTTGCCGCCCGGCAGTTCCTCGACGACGTGCGCGTCCCAGATCTTGTCAAACAGCGATCGCTTCATGCGTGCTCTCCTTCCGTGGCGCTTCGATGGAGCGAATGCTGCGCGCAACCGCGCCGACGATCGCGGTGAGCGACGCGGTGACGATGTTCGGGTCGATCCCCACGCCCCAGCGGCTCTCGCCTTCGACCTCCACCTCGACGTACGCGACGGCGGATGCGTCCTCGCCCGCGCGCAGCGCGTGCTCTGAGTAGTCCTTGACGTGCACGTCGACGGCGAACGCGCGTTGCAGCGCGTCGACGAACGCGTCGATCGGGCCCGTGCCGTCACCGTAGATCGTGCGCTGGACCACGCCGTCCGTCAGGACCGCGTCGATGGTGCACGGCGTCCCGGCGACGCCGTCGTTCGTGGTCGCGTACTCGACCAGACGCAGGCGCCCGGGCAACACGTACGCCGCCTCGAACGCGTCGCGAATCTCCTCGGCGCCGATCTCGCCGCCCGACTCCTCTGCGAGCGACTGGACGACGCGGCTGAAGTCGACTTGCAGACCGCGCGGCAGCGCGAAGCCGTGCTCGTTCTCGAGCACGTACGCCACGCCGCCTTTGCCGGACTGGCTGTTCACGCGCACGACCGCGTCGTACGTGCGGCCGATATCTTTCGGATCGACGGCGAGGTACGGCACTTCCCAGCGCACGCCGTCGCCTGCGGCGAGCGCGGCGAAGCCCTTCTTGATCGCATCTTGGTGCGAGCCCGAAAACGCGGTGAACACAAGCTCGCCGCCGTACGGATGCCGCTGGTGCACCGGCAGCCGGTTGCAGTCCTCGACCGTGCGCACGATCTCCGGAACGTTCGACAGGTCGAGCCCCGGCTCGACGCCCTGCGAGTACAGGTTGAGCGCGAGCGTCACGACGTCGACGTTGCCGGTGCGCTCCCCGTTGCCGAACAGCGTGCCTTCGACGCGGTCCGCACCCGCCATGAGCGCGAGCTCCGCCGCGGCGACCGCGGTGCCGCGATCGTTGTGCGGGTGCACGCTCAGGATCACCGAGTCGCGGTCGCGCAGGTTGCGACCGATCCACTCGATCTGGTCGGCGAAGATGTTCGGCGTCGCCATCTCGACGGTCGCCGGCAGGTTGATGATGATGCGCTCGTCCGGCGTCGGGTGCCAGGCGTCCATCACCGCTTCGCAGATCTCCTTGGTGAAGTCGAGCTCCGTCGCCGAGAACGTCTCCGGCGAGTATTCCAGGCGCACGTGCGTGTGCGCGGCGATCGCGCGGGCCCGCCGCGCAATGTGCTCGACCGCCGTCACGGCGATCTCGACGACGCCGGCGCGATCCAGCCCGAACACGACGCGGCGGAACAGCGGCGACGTCGCGTTGTACACGTGGACGATCGCCCGCGGCGCGCCGGCGATCGCCGCGAAGGTGCGGTCGATCAAATCCTCGCGCGCCTGCGTGAGCACCTGGATCGTCACGTCCGCCGGGATGCGGTCCTGCTCCACGAGCTCGCGCACGAAATCAAAGTCGGGCTGCGACGCCGACGGAAAGCCCACCTCGATCTCTTTGAACCCGAGCCGGACCAGCAATTCGAACATGCGGTGCTTGCGCGCCGGGCCCATCGGCTCGACCAGCGCCTGATTGCCGTCGCGCAGGTCGACGCTGCACCACTGCGGCGCCATGTCGATGGTGCGGCTCGGCCACCGACGGTCGTGCAGCGCGACCGGCGCGAACGGACGGTAGCGGCTCATTCGATCACCGTTTCGTAGGAGATGATGCGGTCGATCTGCGCGCGCAGGCGCGTGAGCGCCCGCTCGGCGCCGTCGAACGCGAAGCGTGCGCTCACGGTCGCGCCCGCGTTCGCGGTCACATGCGTCGTACGGCAGTTGAACCGGTGCGCGAGGTTGACGATGCGCGCGACGGAACGCACGTCGCGCAGCGTCAGATCGCAGGTCATGCGCGAGCCTCCATCAGGTCGTCGACGGTCATCCCGGCGGGGATCATCGGCCACACGTTCTCCGTGGGATGGCACGCGCAGTGCAGCAGCGCCGGCCCGCGCGCGGCGATGAAGCGCGCGATGGTGTCGTCAGCGTCCGCCGGCGAGGTCAGCGGGTACGCCGCGATGCCGTACGCACGTGCGATCGCGACGAAGTCGGGATTGTCGGCGAGGTTCGTCGCCGAGTACCGCTCGGAGAAGAAGAGCTCTTGCCACTGCCGCACCATGCCGAGATTCTGGTTGTCGATCAGCACGATCTTGACCGGGACGTTGTAGCGCCGCAGCGTCGCGAGCTCGGGCAGGCACATCTGAAAGCCGCCGTCGCCGACGATCGCGAACACGGGCGCTCCCGGGTTGGCATACGCCGCGCCGACCGCGGCCGGAAAGCCGAAGCCCATCGCGCCGAGTCCGGCCGACGTCGCGTACTTGCGCGGATCGGCGGGTCGCGCGCGCTGCGCGGCCCACATCTGGTGCTGGCCGACGTCGGTGGTAACGACCGCATCGGCTGGGACGGCGCGAAAGAAACGGTCGAGCACGTCGGTTGCGGAGAGCACGTCACCCGCGACGCGATCGCTCGGCAGCGGTCCGCCGAGCAGCCGCGCCTCGGCGGCCCAGTCGTCGAAGCGCGGTACGTGGCCGCGCGCCAGCTCGTCGACCAGCGCGCGGAGGGTGTCGCGCAGATCGCCGTGCAGCGCGACGTCGGCGGAGACGATCTTGCCGAACTCGGTCGCGTCGATGTCGGCGTGAATCACGCTCGCCTCGCGCGCGAAGCGGTCCGGTTTGCCGGTGACGCGATCGTCGAACCGCATGCCGAGCGCGACGATGAGGTCCGCCCTTTGCACGGCTTTGTTCGCGGCCTTGAGCCCGTGCATGCCGAGCATGCCCAGAAAGCTCGCGTCGCCGGGCGCGGCGGCGCCGAGCGCGTTGATGGTCGCCGCGTGCGGCAAACCGAGCATCGCGACGAACATCCGATAGAGCTCGACCGCGCCGGCCCGCACGCCGCCGCCGATGATCGCGACGGGCCGTCGCGCGGAACGAATCCGCGCGACGGCGTCGCGGACCGCGGTATCGGACACACGCGGTCCCGCACCCCCGCGCGCGAACGGTTCGGCCGGCGCGGCGGTGACGTCGAGGTGGGCTTTGAGCACGTCGTTGGGGATGTCGACGAGCACCGGCCCGGGGCGCCCGGCGCGCGCGAGCGCGAACGCTTCGGCCAGCGTTTCCGCGACGGCGTGCACGTCGTTGACGAGCATGTTGCGCTTGGTCACCGGCTGCGTGATCGCGCAGACGTCGGCTTCTTGAAAGCCGTCGGTGCCCATCAGCTCGCTGCGCACTTGACCGGTGATCGCGACGAGCGGGACGCTGTCCATCATCGCGTCGAGCAGGCCGGTCACGAGGTTCGTGGCGCCGGGTCCCGACGTCGCGCAGCACACGCCGACGCGTCCCGACGTGCGCGCGTACCCGCTGGCCGCGAAGGCCGCCGCCGCTTCGTGCCGCACGAGCACGTGCCGAACCGGATGCTCGTAGAGTGCATCGTAGAGCGGCATGATCGCTCCGCCGGGATAGCCGAAGATGGTCTCGACTCCCTCGCGTTCGAGCGCCGCGACGACGGCCTGCGCGCCGTTCATGCGCCTAAAGGACCCGGAAGCGCAGGCCGTCGTCGGCTTCGGCCGCCGTCGTTCCGCCGTTGAGCCACGGCATGAGTCCGCGCAGTTCCGTGCCGACGTGCTCGATCTCGTGCCCGGCCGCGCGCTCGCGGTGCGCGCGGAACGACGGTTTGCCCGATGCGTGCTCGGCGACCCATTCCTGCGCGAACGCGCCGCTGCGAATCTCGCTCAGGATCGTGCGCATCTCGGCGCGCGTCGACTCGTTCACGATGCGCTCGCCGCGCGTGTAGTCGCCGAACTTCGCCGTGTTGCTGATCGCGTCGCGCATGCCCTCGATGCCGCGCTCGTACATGAGGTCGACGATGAGCTTCATCTCGTGCAGGCACTCGAAGTACGCCATCTCCGGCGCGTAGCCGGCTTCCGTCAGCGTCTCGAAGCCGGCCTTGACGAGCGCGCTCATCCCGCCGCACAGCACGGCCTGCTCGCCGAACAGATCGGTCTCGGTTTCCTCGCGGAACGACGTCTCGAGGATCCCCGCGCGGCCGCCGCCGATCCCCGCGGCGTACGCGAACGCGATCGCGCGCGCATGCCCCGTGGCATCTTGATGGACCGCGACCAGACACGGCACGCCGCGCCCGGCTTCGTACTCGCTGCGCACGAGCCGCCCCGGGCCCTTCGGCGCGATCATGATCACGTCGACGTCCCCGGGTGGCACGATCGTGCCGAAGTGGATGCCGAAGCCGTGCGAAAACGTCAGCGCGGTCCCGGGCCGCAGATGCTCGACGACCTCACGCATGTAGAGCGCGGGTTGCTCCTCGTCGGGGATCAGCATCATGACGACGTCGGCCTTCGAGACGGCGTCCGGGATCGAGGCGACGGCGAGGCCGTCGCGCCGCGCTTCGTCGCGGCTTGCGGAACCGGGTCTGAGGCCGACCACGACGGCGTGGCGGGAATCGTGCAGGTTGAGCGCTTGCGCGCGACCTTGGCTGCCGTAGCCGATGACGGCGATCGTTTTCCCGTCGAGTGCGCCGCGATCCACGTCGCGGTCGTAGTAGGCTTCCATTCGGTCCTCCCGGGTGAAAAAAAGCCCCCCGCCTTCCGGCGAGGGGCTTTGCATGTGTGTGGGCGACTCTACGTCGTCTTATGCGAAAGCTGCTCGCCGGTCCGGTGGAACCGCAAGAAGGACGCTAAGAATAACGACGAGGAGCCGAGCGAACATCGTTCGGAGGTAGTACCACGACTGCCGCGGACTTGTCAACAGAAATGTGTCAAGCATCTGGCACTCCGCGCTGATAGCATCGCCGGCGTGGCATTCTTCCTGCCCGCGGGCGTATCGGCGCTGGTCGACCCGGATGACGAAGCATCGATTTGCTTCTTGGAGCGATGCGCCGCGCTCCGGCAGCGGCTCGGCCTTCCAACATATTCGCGCGGCGACTTGGAGCGGCTCTTTCAAATCTTGGATGCCCCCGCGCCGCCGCGATCGCTTCCGCCGAACGTTCTCCCATTTCCCGAACGATCGCGCCGCCGCCGTCGCGACGATGCGTAGCAAACTATGGCGAGGAGCAGTTCGGTATACTGTTGAACAGAAATGGCTATGCTTACTCGCGAGCCGGATCGCGCGGCGTCGTGCGAACGCTTTACGGCATCGCCGTCGGCCACCGCCGCGGCATTCTACGTCTGTGCGCTGGGATCGTATGACGAGCTGAGGTCGATGCTGTCGCGCTGCGATCGTGGCGGCACGGCCGGATTGCTGCTCGCCGCCACGATCCAGCAGTGCAAGGGCGACCTGCTGCGCGCCGAATCGACGCTGCGCCGCGCCATGGAGAGCGTGTCGGAAACGGAGCGTCCTTATGTCGTCGACATGTTCGCAGCATTGCTCGTTTCGCGCGGCGTCTACACGCGCGCGGCCGGCGTTCTCGGAGCCTCGCCGATGCCGCCGCCGTTCGAGGCCGGCCGGCTCGCACTGCATGCGGTGATCGATGCGGCGACCGGAAGCGTCAGGCTCTCCGCGGAGCGCGCGTCGGCCGCGCGTGGTGCGCTGGCGCGACTGGATGACGATGCGTTTCGCGTGCGGGTGTACCAGCGACTGGCGATGGCGGCCTATTACCGCGGACAGGCCGCCCAAGCGCTCGACGACGTTGCGCAGGGATTGCATTCGGCACGTCTCCTCGCGGCGCGCCGGGCGGCTTGCGCGCTCCACTCCGTCGCATACGCGGCGCACCGCGGCATCACCGGAGATTTCGAGGGCGCTTGGCAGCACGCGTGCGCGCTCGCTCGCGAAGCGGATCTCAGCGGCGACGAGTCGTTCGGTGCGCCGGCGCGCGTCGCGATCTCCGAGCTTGCGGCGGAGCGAGGCGACGATGCGGAGGTCTCGGCTGCGCGCGGCGCGCTCGAACCATTTGCCGGCGGCATCGCGAACGTGCTGCGGCTTGGGTGGCGAGGCGAATTCGCGACGTGTCGCACCGTCCTCACGACGCTCGTGGATACGACGGGTCGAACGGACGGTGAGCGCGCGCTGTGCCGAGCGTTGCTGGCTTTGGTTTCGGTCGCGGCCGGCGACGACGACGCGGCGCAGCGTTTCAGCCGTCACGCGATCGCGGCGTCGGCTCGCGCAAAGCCCGCCGTCGCGTACGAGGTGCGCTACCGGCGACTCGCGCGAGCCCTGGCGGCGGTCGCGGGAGACCTGGCCGGCGACATCGCGCCCAAACGCCGGGCCCGCGCCGACGCCGCGGCGCTCATCGCGCCGAGCGTTCGCGGTTACGGCCGCTTCGTCGACGCGGTGCGGGAAACGCTCGTGCGCCGCCCGCCGAAAGGCCCGCTCACCGCCGCGGAGGTCGAGATTCTCCGGTTGCTCGACGCAGGCCGCAACGCGCCGCAGATCGCCGCGGTTCTCTGCCGGAGCCCGCATACCGTGCGGACGCACATCCGCAACGCCGGCGCAAAGCTCGAGACGCGGGGCCGCATCGACATGCTGGCTCGCGCGCGGCAACTCGGGATCGTCGCTACAGTTTGATGCGATAGCCCAGGGTCGGCGCGAAGCCCACGTTGCGGTCGGCGAGCTGGCCCGGAAAGTCGTCGTAATGCGCGGTATAATTCAGATAGCGCAAGCCCAGCAGCACCTCACCGTTCTTCGCCACCCGGTGCGCGACGCGCGCGGAGAGATCGACCTGGGATGCGTTTTCGGGATCGGCGAACGTGTCGACCACTTGCTGGCACGGCCCGGTACCCCCGATGCCGCAGTAGAAGCGAAACGTCGGGATGCGCGTGTACTGGATGCCGCGCATGCGCGGGTTCGCGGCGGCCCACCACTCGATGCGATTGCGGCCGGACTGCGTCATGCGCCCCAGCTCGAAGCGCGCGCCGGTCACGCGCGAGTATTGCATTTCCGAACCGTTGATCGGGTCGGTGGTGAATCCGCGCGCATAGAAAAACGTACCCGCCACCGGCACGTACGTGGTGGTCTGGTTGTAGACCGTTTGGCCTGCGCCGGCGAACCAGCCGCCTGCGAACGTATGCCGGTACGTCGCGTTGACGATCGAGAGCCGTGTGCTCAGCGCGCCGTCGCCCGTGTTGCTGTAGCCGAACGTCACCGGCGGCAGGCCCTCGATGCGAATGCTCTCGGCGTTGCGGCGCACGTTGAGCTCGGCCAGCGGCAGCGGCGCGGAGCTGAGCGAGTCGCTATGACCGCCGTTCACCTGATGCTGGCCGCTGAGCGCGTTGACGGTCACCGCGAGGGTGGCGTCGATAGGGTCCGCGCACGCGACCCCGCTCGCACAAACAAAAAGAACGGCCGTCATCACGGCGCCGCAACCCGACAGCTTCATCACCCCCGCCTCTTTCGAACGGGCTCAGGGGCGACCCTCCGCCGCGATTCCGTCACGAAACGCGGGCCAGCGGTCCTGTTCGATGGCGGCGCGCGCGGCGCCGACCAGCCACGTCAGCGCCGCAACGTTGTGGTATGAAAGCAAGCGTTGCGCGAGCGTCTCGCCGGAGCGAAACAAGTGGGCGACGTACGCCCGCGTGTAGGTCGCGCACACGCGGCACTCACAGTCCGGGTCGAGCGGCGTGAAGTCGCGCACGTAGACCGCGTTGCGCACGTGGTACTCGGCGCCGGCGCGCGTCAGCACCCGGCCGTGACGGCCGCTGCGCGTGGGATACACGCAGTCGAAGAGATCGATGCCGCGGTCGATCCCCGCGACGAGGTCGCGCACGGTCCCGACACCCATCAAGTAGCGCGGCTTGTCGCGCGGCAGCAGCGCGGCGGTGGAGCGCGCGACGCGGTCCATTTCCTCGCGTGACTCACCCACCGACAAGCCGCCGATCGCATATCCGGGCAGCTCCAGCGCGACGAGCTCCGCGGCGCTGCGCGCGCGCAGTTCGTCGTCCAGCCCACCCTGCACGATGCCGAACAGCAGCGTTCGATCCGCATGGCGGCGTGCGGCCGCGCAGCGCCGCGCCCACGCGGTCGTTCGCGCGACGGCGCGTTCGAGTTCGGGGCGCGGTGAGGGCAGCTTCACGCACTCGTCGAGCGCCATCGCGATGTCCACGCCGAGATCTTCTTGAAACGCCGTCACGTTCTCGGGCGTGAAGCGGTGCGTGCTGCCGTCGAGGTGCGAACGAAAGGTTACGCCGTCGTCGTCGACTTCGCGGCGCGACTCGAGGCTGAATACCTGGAAGCCGCCGGAGTCGGTGAGAATCGGCGCATCCCACGCCATGAAACGATGGATACCGCCGGCTGCGACGAGCGTGTCGCGCCCGGGCCGCAGCCACAGATGGTACGTGTTGGCGAGCACGATGCGCGCGCCGAGCTCGTGCAAGTCGCGCGGTTCGAGCAGCTTGACGTCCGCAAGCGTTCCGACGGGCATGAAGCACGGCGTCTCGACCTCACCGTGTGCGGTGACGAGCGTCCCGCGCCGAGCCGCACCATCCGTCGCCCCTATTGAAAAGGCGCCCATCCTAGCTGGATTCACATGCGTGGACGGGCTTCGACCCCGATCATCTGACGCGCCATTTCGAAAAATACGCCACATCGACATGGACACCGCTGCACAGTCCTAATAGGTTCCTCAGGTGGGTCTCGACAATCCTCCGCTGCCGAAGAGGCACCAAGCTTCAAACCAAATAATAATAGGCTAATCGCGGGAGAAGCTACCGGTCGCGCCGGCGATGCGGAGTGTCTCCTGCCTTACGACGATAATGCGGGTGATCGGAAAGATGCAGATCAAGAATGCTGGCCAGGGAATCCATCAGCGGGAGATTCCCGGGATCGCCAAACTTCGCAACATTACTGCGTCGTGGTATGGCTACGCAAATCTTGAGATATACCTTTCGCCCGGCGAGAGTCGTGAAATTGACGTATTTCTTGTCCTTGACGAGCGAATTCTGCTGATAGACCTTAAGGACTGGAATGGTAAGATTGAAACTGAGGGTGGACGTTGGTTTCATAATGGCCGAAACGTCGGTCCGTCACCCGTCGAGAAAATTCGCCAAACGGCGCGCAAGCTTGCCGAGGTATTGAGATCATATTTAATAGAACAGGCCAGGCGAGAAGGCCGATCGGTTAGCAAGCCTTTCGTCCCACTATTTCAAGGGTGTGTGGTCATAACCGGCACCGCTGACACGACGGCAATCGCCGCAAATGAGAAGTCGTCGGTATTTTTTATCGACGACTTTTTATCCAAGCTGCAGAGCACAACTGGTCTCGAAAGCATCCTTGGTCCAGCACTCTACGTCGATCGCAAGAATCACCTCCTAGAACGCGGCGGATACTGGCGACGGACACTGGGGGAATTCTTCAATGTACAATCCGGCCCGTTCAAGCCTCGCCAGCGGCTCTACGGAAACTACCGGGCTCTATCTGATGACCCCACATACGAACATCGCACGGATCCAAATCTGGCAATTTATCGCGAATTTGATGTAGAGGAGAATGCGCCTGGCCGCGCTGCAGGTCTTCTGAGGACGTGGGATTTCTCCCACGCCGCTCCGCGATTCCAAAGTGAAAACGGGAGACGAGAAATTGCCGGACGCGAACGTGAAGTCATCGCCTACCTGAAAGACAGAAACGCTGACTTTGACCAAGCGCTATTGCAGCCGAGGGATGCCGACCATGATCTAAGCGTAAACTACTGGGAGGTGTTTGAGAAGCGTAGGCAGTTGCAACGCCTCCGTGACATCAGCCTCGATATCGTTCAAGCGATTCCGGACAAGTTGCGCATCGATTTGGCCCGAAGCCTACTTTCGCGGGTCGCCTCTCTCCACGATCTTGACGCCGCTCACCTAGACATTGGGACCCACTCTGTTTGGATTGAGCAGCCATCAACCGCGAAACTGTCGCACCTATTCGCAGCATCATATCCAACTGTCCAGTCGCTGGCCGAGCACCGATATCAATTCCTAACCGCAGGCTGGAGGTTCCCCGAGGACATCTTAGGCGAGCCCAGCGACAATAAGCGCCGCGACGTGTTCTTGCTTGGCTCGGCGATTCACTATCTGCTCTTCGGGTTTGCACCGCCTTCAAGAACGAATGGCGACCCCCCTGAGTGGGAAGAGAAAGCCGATTCGAACGGTCGATTTACCGCCCTGCATGGTTGGTTGCAAGCTGCGTTGAGCTGGGACCTAGGTGAGCGATTCAAAGATGCTCGCGTAGCGCTTTCCTCGTTTAATGCGGCAATCGGCAAGGTCGACGATCCCACGAAGTTGCTCGGGCGGCTGGAGCGTTTTCGAAAGTGGCCAGATCAATTCGCTTTCATATCGGCCTATCCAGAGGTTCAGACGCTTAAGCGGACCGAGTCGACCGTGATCTGGGAAAGCCGGTACGACTCTACTAGCGTCGTGATAAAGCTATGGAAGAGGGCAAGTTGGGGCGACGATCGCCAGGAAATCCCTCGGATCGTAAACTTTCTCGAGCGAGCTGAAGTACTTGGCGAGCTAAAAGCAGGCGGGTTTGCTCGCATCATTGACGCCGCATTCCTCGGCGACGCGCTAGTTATAGTTCGGCAGTTCGTTGTGGGTTCGACCCTACAAGAGGAGATGGCGGGAGATGAACCGCGTTGGAAATGCGAGCGTCCCGTTCTTCAATTTCTGCGAGAACTAACGCGAAACATCATTGACTTGCACGAGGCGAGAATTGCCCATGGTGACCTGAAACCTGCCAACATTATTGTCTTTCGCGAGCGAAATTGCGATCCAACCCCCGTTCTAATCGACATTCACGAGTTTTCGTCAACTGCCGATGGTGACGTCTGGTCTTCCGCGTACGCGCCGAATTCTGGCGGTCGTTACGAGCGCGACAGATTCGCCGTCACGAAGATCGCGGAAGAACTAATCGCTCTAGCAGAGCTGAGTACTGACGCTACGATTACGATCATGGCCGCGCTCCAAACCTGTCGAGATGGTCCGCCGGACAACGCGACTCTCGCTCCTCTGCTAGACGCCCTCGAAGGCGTGCTCGAGCCGCCCAAAGCCGAAATAGCCGAAATCAACATTGTGCTGATGCGCGGCGAACCCGGGCCGCTGCTCTCCGATGAAGGGCTGTACGCCGTTAGAGTTGACCGCAATGGGTCCATTGTTGTTCGCGGAGCGGTCGAGGAACTCGAGGTCGTACGCGCAAACGGCGCCTTGTCGGCGGCGCGACGTCGCCCCATTGAGCAGGGTCAAGCAGCCCGTGTTGCGCGTTTTGAAACGGTTAAATTCCCGGGACGTCTAACTGTTTCGATTGGGCGTGTATCGGACTTGCGAGCGCTTGAGTTCTTGCTCTTAGAGCTTGAGGACTCGAAGGCGGCCACCGAACCGACGGCGCCCGACGTCCCCATCGGGGACGCACCAGACGACGACCGGTCCGCAGATGACCTTGCGGAAGCAGTTGCTGCAGACGTTGAAGCGGCCGTCAACGTCCAGGAGCTATGGCGCGCCCTAATCGATGTTGAACAAGAGCTTTATACTGAGGGGGTCGCTATCGGCAATAGCGCATTCGAAAGGAAGCGAAAGCGCCATGTGTTGCAGTTTGAGGTTGACCGCGGCACCTTTGACTTTACTCGTCAGGACAGAGTCCTGATCCAGAGGCTTCGTCGCAGTGGCGACAGTTGGGCTGACATTGGTGTCCTAGACGTTGACGCGTCGTATCCAGGCATTGTCGTATTTGAGTCCGTTGGAAGAATGGTCGATGACCCTGCGGCTCCTATCGTTAAGGATGGGGACCGGCTCCGATTCAAGAGCATGATGGAGACCTATAGCAGATCTAGACGCGAAACCGCCACGACTCGAATTCTTTCGAGGCAGAGCGTATTGCCGGATCTAATTGAGTGCTTCGATCCATCTAGCACGGCGTCTCCCTACCGGGTCGCGGTCTCCCAGGGCCTCGACGACGTTCGCGAGAGGTACGACCTAAATCCGGATCAACTCGCCGCATTCTCGGCGATGGTCGCGACGCGACCGCTCGGGCTACTCCAGGGTCCTCCCGGCACTGGTAAGTCGCGATTCATTGCGGACTTGGTACATTTTGTCTTGTCGTCAGGAATGGTAAGAAACGTTCTACTCGCGAGTCAATCTCATGAAGCCGTTAATAACGCCGCAGAAGCGATTATGAGGCTCTTCCGGAAATCGGGCGACGAGCCAAGTCTGGTCCGCGTCGGCCAAGAAACCGCTATATCTGCAGACCTACGTCCCTTTCACTCTGATAAAATTGAAGGTCAATTTAAGGACCGGTTTCGGGCTGAACTGCGAGAACGGCTACGCGTTCCCGGAACACGTTTGGGCTTAACTCTCAATTCGATCGAGGACCTGACTCTAGCCGAAACGGTGTTACGGCCTGTCGCAGAGCACATTCGCGTACTTTCTAGCGACGATGGCGAGTTTGACGCGAGGATCAGAAATCTAATCGCGACGGCGCTTGACCTTGCGAAGCAAGTTAACATAGAGGTTGTTGAGCCCGAAAGTTGGGCTGATGACGCCTGGTATGAATCGGTGATTGAGGGCATAGTTCGGCGCTACAACCTCAACAGGGACAGAGTTCGCAGGTTTCTGTCAGTTGCCCGAATGGCCAAAGACTGGATAGGAAGCGTAAGCACTCGTCAGCGAAGTTTTGAGACCTTCCTCGCGGGGACGAGAAGCATCGTCGCGGGAACTTGCGTCGGTCTCGGACGGGCCTCACTCGGACTGACACAAACGCGGTTCGACCTCGTCGTTATCGATGAGGCGGCCAGATGTACGGCGTCTGAGCTTGCAGTGCCGATGCAGGCCGGCCGCTGGGTGATTCTGGTCGGTGATCAGCAACAATTGGAGCCGCATCACGGGGTCGACGTAGTGAGCGGCGTTGCGGAGCGATTGGACCTGCCCAAAGACGCAATATTACGAAGCGATTTCGATCGAGTATTTGGCTCAAGGTACGGGCGGGGCGCTGGGTACAGCTTGAGCATTCAATATCGGATGTTAAAGCCGATTGGTAACGTCGTGTCCAAGGCATTCTACGGCGGTAGCCTCGGACACGGAAGGGTAGAACGCGTAATCCCGCTCGATTCGTTGCCGCAGCGTCTAAACGCCGCGCTGTCTTGGGTGGCGACCGATGCCCTTGGCGAAAACGCGTACCAGCGCGCGAATTCGGAGCACCGAAGTCTCTTTAACGATACTGAGGCGGACGTCGTGATCGCCGTGCTTAGAGAACTAGATGGCTCGAGCTCTTTCGTGCGATGGCTGGACTCCCAAACGGAGTTCGAGGAGCCAATTGGTGTGATTTGCACCTACTCAGCGCAGCGTGACCTTCTGAGGCGTCGCCTTTCATCGGCCGGCTTGTCGGCTACCCTTAGGGATCGGTGTAAGGTTGATACAGTAGATTCTTATCAAGGTAAGCAGAACCCAATCGTTATCCTTTCTCTCGTCAGAAACAATGCCGAAGGTCGCATTGAGGACGGCGTGTCAACGATTAGGCCTGGATTTATGCGACGCCCAAACCGTATCAATGTCGCGATGTCACGAGCGATGGACTGCTTAATCGTGGTCGGTGCTATGAACCGCTGGGCGAGCGAGACGCCTTTGGCGATGGTTGCTGCCGCGGTCCAGGATGAGGTAGTGGCTGGCGGGGCCAGGATAATTGATGCGGGTGACCTCTTGATGGCCAAGGGGGAAGGGCGACGTTCAAAGAGGGTGCCGAATGACTGATCGCATCAACCTCGGTGATGGAGAGTCCGTGTCACAAGACTCGGAGCTTGACATCGACGTAATCGACGCGTTACTCCCTTGCCGGCGGTTCGTTGTCAAGTATAGAGTCGCGGAGCTCGGAAGCGTGGCTCTTGTTTCAGAATTCATGTTACGCTTGGTACACACCGTTGAGGGTATTAGCGAGCGTGAAGCGGGCGAGTATTTTGGCTTCGCAGATTCCGAGGTAGCCTATGTCATCGACGACGTTGTCGCGCTAGGATTTGTGGAGCGTCGGAATGGTACGCTATGGTTGACACTCGCCGGAAGGGAACTCTTCAAGCCGGGAGACGATATGCCGCAAATATTTGAGATGGAGATCCGTACAGAGCGGCACGCATTTGACCTTATTTCGCTTGCTCCGGTGGAGTTTACGAACCTGACTACCTTTGATGCGGTCCTACCCGAGTTAAAGGTGCTTCCCGAGAAGGCAGCAGCCGCGTCAAAATTGGTGCCAAACGCATTCCGACGACACTTTGATACGCTAGTAAGGCGTGTTAACAAAGTGCCATTGCGCCAATCTCTGTGTAGCGTGGATTCTGTTACCCCTCTGGACCGCTATGCGGCGATCGTACCAATACGCATAAAGGCCAAGGCTACGGTTCCAGGAGTCGTTGAGCCAGATGTCTCGGATCTTTGGGACGGTTACGATCTCGATGATCGACCTGAAATCGTACAGGCAACCACTGAGTTGCTCAAGACAGCAAAGATGTTTGGCAGCGACCTCGACAATGTGCTCTTCCAGTGCTTGTCCGATGTCGCTCCAGAAGTAACGGCGGACTACACAAAGGGTCGATCTTTCCGAAGGGAGGCATTTTTTCGCGATACAGCTCGCAGGGCTGGCGAGCTACGCCGTGATCGCCAAACGACGCCGATCGTTGGTTCGCTTTGGACGGACGGAAATATGGCGCGAATTCAACGAGCGCTGGACTATGCGATGGAAAGCAGAAAGCCTGAAGACGGTGTGCCGCCAATTCTGTGGCATGTGCCAACAAGACCGCTGTGGGGCACATCAAGGAGGCTGCCGCAATTGCTAAGGCACTTTGAGACTACTTGCGGCTCATGGGCGGATGTTGATCCCGGCTTCAGCGTCGCTTTTGTTCACGACCGCCCGCCGAGGCATATTGACCGAGCTTTCGGTGCTGTGTTGCAGTCGAGGGCAGTCGCGCGGAGCCTGAACCACTTAGAGATATTGCTTCTGCCAGGGCTCGTTGCCGCGGTCCTGGTACACGCGAGTTTGGTCGTTGGCGAGGCATATCCCGTTCAACTGGGTTTCATCAGCTTCAACGAGTCATTGCTCTCAAGGACATCACAATTGCTGAGCGACCTCGTCATGCCGTTTCAAGTCACGCGATCGTCCGTTGACGAGGGCATCTTACGGTCTAAGTTGGAGATTTCATTTGGGAGTTGAATAAGTCGGCACGAAGTCGCCGATCACGTAATTGTCATCCTGAGACGGTCGAAGGGCCCGACGAGCGCAGCAGCTCGAGCGTCGCCACGTATTCCGGCGGCGGCTCGCTCTCGAACGCCATCATCTGCTTGGTGCGCGGATGCTTGAACCGCAGCCGCCACGCGTGGAGCGCCTGGCCGGGCAGCGGCAGCCGCGAGTCGCTGCGCCCGTAGATCGCGTCGTTGAGAACCGGGTGGCCGAGCGCCGCCATGTGCACGCGAATCTGGTGCGTGCGCCCGGTCTCCAGCCGGAATAGGAGCTCGCTCGTCCCGATCAGGCGCTCGCGCAACGCGTAGTGCGTCACGGCGGGTTTGCCTTCCGTGCGAATCGCGTACTTCATGCGGTTGCGCGGATCGCGGCCGATCGCGCCGCGGATGGTGCCTTCCGGATCGTCGGGGACGCCGATCACGATGCCGCGGTACTCGCGCTCGATGTAGCGCGCCTGCATCGCGCGCCCCAGCGTTGCGAGCGCCGCATCGGTCTTCGCCACCAGCAGCAGTCCCGACGTGTCGCGATCGAGCCGGTGCACGAGCCCGGCGCGCAGACGTTCGCCGGGCAGCACCGCGACGTGCGCGAGCAGCGCGTTCACGAGCGTGCCGTCGACGGCGCCGTGCGCGGGATGCGTCACCATCCCCGCGACCTTGTCGACCACCAGCAGGTCGTCGTCCTCGTAGACGACGTCGATCGGGATCGCCTCGGGTTCGGCGCCGAGCGCGCGCGGGGCATCGATTTCGTACTCGACGCGGTCGCCGGGATCGAGCAGCGTGCTCGGTTTCCCCGCCGCGCCGTTCACCGTCCCCGCGCCGGCGCGCAGCGCCGTCGAGACGTGCGAGCGGGAATACCCCGAAAGCCGCGCGATGAGGACGTCGAGGCGCGTACCGCGCTCATCGTCGCCGACGACGTGGGTCAGGCGCGTCTCTCGCCGCGCAGCTGCGCGATCACGAGCAGCGCGACGCCCACGGTGATGCACGAGTCGGCGACGTTGAACACGTTGGGCCAGATGTTCTTGAAGTCGATGAAGTCGATCACCGAGTGATGCTGCAAGCGGTCCAGAATGTTGCCGGCGGCGCCGCCGACGATCATGCCGAACGCAACGCGCACGAGGTTCGAGTGCTTCACGGCGTCGCGGAACGCGTAGGCGAAGACGGCGAGCACGATGAGCGCCAGGACGACCAGCAGCGCCGGCGAGTTGCCGAACATTCCGAACGCGCCGTGCGTGTTCTGCACGTACGTGAACCACAACAGATGCGGTACGACGAGGCGGCTCTCGAACGGCATGAAGTGTGCGACGACGACCGATTTCGCCCAGAAGTCGAGCAGGAACACGACGATCGCAACGAGCCAGAGGATGATCACGGCCTGCCCGGTTCGACGCATGCGCTTATCCTCCGGCTTCACGTACCTCACAGGCTCGGCAGCGGGAAGTGCTGGTTCATGAAGGAGGCGACGCGGCCGAAGCTCCCCGTGAAAATCACGAGCCCCGTGAGGATCAGGAAGATGCCGGCCGCAATCTCGATGACGCCCAGGTAGCGCTTCACGCGGTTGAGCGCGGTCAGTGCCTGCGTGATCGCCGCGGCGGTGATGAGCAGCGGCACCGCGAGCCCCATCGAATAGACGAACAGGAAGAACATCGCCGCGCCGTAGTGCTGCTGCGACGCCTTGAGAATGATCAGGCCGAGGATCGGGCCGATGCACGGCGACCAGCCCGCGGCGAATCCGATGCCCACCAGGAACGACGCGATCAGCGACCGGTTCGCGCTGCGGAACTGCAGGCGCTTGTCCATCATCAGGGCCGGGATCTTGAATACCCCGATCATGTTGAGCCCCAGCCCGATGATCACGATCGCGCCGACGCGCGCGATCCATTCCTTATAGTCGATGAACGCCGAGCCCAGCGCGCTCGCCGAGAGTCCGATGGCCTCGAAGACGACGGTGAATCCGGCCACGAACGCGAGCGCATGCAGCATCGTGCGCGCGCGGCTGCGCGCGTCGGACTGCGCCTTGAGCTCCTCGACGCTGGATCCGGTGAGGAACGAGAGGTAAGCCGGGATCAGCGGCAAGACGCAGGGCGATACGAACGACAGCAACCCGGCGAGGAATGCGGTCAGGATGTTCAGGTTGCTGGACACGGCATTCCGGGTGTTAGACGGCCCTGGGAGCGTGCCTGGGTGAGCGAGCTGCCGTCGCCGCGTTCCGCAGGAGCGTCCTTCTTGGGCGCGTGCGCTAGGTTGCGCAAGCCGGGCGCCGTAACCACGGCGAGTGAACCACTGGTTCGTTTATCCGAACATCGACCCGATCGCGTTCCGGCTCGGGCCGGTC
>JAXDMA010000013.1:0-14216 GCA_034666305.1 Vulcanimicrobiota bacterium | reverse complement strand
TGGCTGCGGTGAAGCGCCCGCGGTGACGGCCGGTCGAGAGACACGGACGGCATTGCCATGGACCCGGGTGTTCGTCGCACCCCTCGGCGCGGCCCTGCCGTCCAAACACAAGATATTGTGCACCGCGTCCACTTTTTGCACTACACGTTGTGGACGAGCCTGGGGATGCGGTGGAGAGCTACGCGGCTGCGACCGCGCCGAGCTGCGGGCCCAGCACTTCCTTTAACCGCGCCCGGGCCCGGGAGAGGCGCGAACGGACCGTGCCGATGGAGATCCCGGTCTGCATCGCGATCTCTTCGTACGAGAGGTCGTCGACCTCGCGCAGCGCCACGACGTCGCGAAACGGCTCGGGCAGCATCGCGATCGCACGCGAGAACGTGTCGGTGGTGAGGCGTTCGAACGCCGCGCGAAATGGGTCGTCCGACTCCGGCCGTGCCGTTGAGACGTCGACCATCGCATTCTGCAAACGCTGCAGCCGCACGTCCGCGCGCTTGCGCTTCTTGGAGTGATCGAAGAAGACGTTTACCGTGATGCGGTACAGCCAGGTGTAGAACGACGACTGCCCGCGGAATCGGTGCAGGTTGCGATAGACGCGCATGAACACTTCCTGGGCGAGATCTTCCACGTCGGTCGGCGCGACGTTCAACTGGGCGAGCACGCGCTGCATCGTCGGCTGATAGGCGTGCACCAAGTCGTCGAACGCATCGTGCCGCCCCGCGCGATACTCCTCGATCAAGCGCAGGTCGCGCTCCGCGCGCACCTGCTGCTCGAGCCCGAGCTGTTTGCGTTGAACCTGCGGCATCCGATCGTCCCTCCAGCCGGCGCGAACGCGCCGACCCATGGAACGAACGATAGCCGCGAGCGGATGACCGTTCTGTAAGATGGCCTACGGTTGTGCGGATGCGGCCGGGACGTTTACCGCGCCGGCACCCGCACCGCACCCGACCCGACGCCGCGCGCGAACGCGACCAGCGTCGCGATGCCGGTCGGAATGGCGCCTTCGTCGAGCCGGAACTGCGGGCTATGGCCCGAGTGTATGCTGCCGACCGCCTCGTTATAAATGCCGAGGCGAACCATGACGCCCGGAACGCGTTGCGCGAAGTACGCGAAGTCTTCGCCGCCCATCGTGGGCGCGGGGCGCTCGACGGTGAACCCGAGCTCGCGCGTGTATGCCGCGAACGCTTCGGCGAGCTCGCCGTCGTTCACGACGGGCGGGTAACCGAAGATCATGTCGAGCTCCGCGCGCGCGCCGTAGGCCGCGGCGACGCCGTCGATGATGCGGCGCAGCTTACCCTCGGCGGTCGCACGCAACGCGGGATCGTGCGTGCGCAGCGTGCCCGTCATGAACACGCGATCGGCGATGACGTTGTTGCGGTATCCGCCCTCGATCGTGCCGACCGTCACGACGATCGACGCGAGCGGATCGGTTTCGCGCGCCGCGACGTTTTGCAGCGCGAGGATCGTCGCCCCCGCGCACGGGATGACGTCGATCGCTTTGTGCGGGTACGCGCCGTGGCCGCCTTTACCGCGAATCGTCAGATGGAACTCGTCCGCCGCGGCGTTCACCGGGCCGGGCGTGATGCCGATCGTGCCGGTCGCCAAGCGCGGATCGACGTGCAGCATCGTGACCGCGTCGACTTTCGGATCGTCGAGCGCGCCTTCGTCGATCATCGGCTGCGCGCCGCCCGGCCCTTCTTCCGCCGGTTGGAACAGCAGCACCGCCGTGCCCTCGAACGTGTCGCGGGACTCCTGCAGCTCGCGCGCCGCACCCAGCAACATCGCGGTGTGCGAGTCGTGACCGCACGCGTGCATCTTGCCCGCGAGCTCCGATGCGCACTCTTCGCCGGAATCCTCGGTGATCGGCAGCGCGTCCATGTCGGCGCGCAGGCCCGTGACGCGACCCGGCCGCGCACCGCGCACGATGCCCACGACGCCGGTGCGCGCGACGCGCCGATGCTCGATGCCCAGCGCATCGAGCTCGCGCTCGACGATCGCCTGCGTGTTGTGCTCCTCGAACCCCAACTCGGGATGGCGGTGGATCTCGCGGCGGATCGCGGTCGCGCGCGCGACGGTCTCGGCGGGAAGCGTAGCGGTCATCGAAGGCGGCTTTCGCAGCCGGTGCGAATCGAACCCGCCTGATGAGGAGGGTCTTGTGAGCCGTCATTTCGCCTGGATCGCTTCGCTGCTGGTGATCAGCACGCTCGGCGCGAGTCCACCGGCCGCCCCCGAGCACGGCATCGGCAACGTGCACATGGAGATCTCGTGCGGACCGGACGCGAACGCGCGATTCGACCGGGGGCTGGCGCTCGTGCACAGTTTCTGGTACGACCGGGCGCTGAGCGAGTTCGACGCGACGATCAAAGCGCATCCAGACTGCGCAATCGCGTACTGGGGCGCCGCAATGACGTACAACCATCCGTTGTGGGGACCGCCGACCGAGGCCGACGTTCGGGCTGCAAGGATGTATCTCGGCCGTGCGACGAGCGCTGGGACACGCAACCAGCGCGAATCGGCCTACGTCGCCGCCGTCACGATGCTGTACGGTGATGGGGATCCCGCCAAGAAGAATGACCGCGATGCCGCATATCGCGACGCGATGCGCGCTATCCTCGCGACATCGCCCGACGACGAGACGAAGCTGTTCACCGCGCTGGCGATCCTCGGCGTACGTGGCGTTGGGGACGACGCGCGACTCGAAGCGGCCTCACTCGCTCAAAGCGTGCAGAACCACCAAGCCGATCATCCCGGCGCGCTCCATTATTTGATTCACGCCTACGATACCGACTCGCTCGCGAATCGCGGCTTGCCGGCATCGCGCGCGTACGCGGCGACCGCCCCCGCCGTCCCGCACGCGCTTCACATGCCCTCGCATATCTTTCTGCGCGTCGGATCGTGGCAGGAGGCGCGCGACTCCAACATCGCGGCGTGGACCGCCTCGGAAGACGCAATCCGCCGCGCGGGCGAGCCCGCGTCGCAACGGGAATTTCACGGCTTGCAGTTCGGGCAGTACGCAAGTCTGCAGCTCGGCCGCTACGCGGAGGCCAAGCACGAAGCGGAGCTGACGCTCGATCAGTACGACGCAAACGTCCGGCGCATCGCTGCGGGCGGCCTCACCAAGGACGAGGTCGACGACCTGCAGAGCCTCGACTTCGAAGCCGTCGGGATGACCGCGGAGTATGCGCTCAGCAGCGGCGACTACAGCCTCGTGCGTAGGCTCCCCGCGGCTTCGACCGCGCCGCTCACGGCCGCGGCCGCGAATCAACTGCGGGCGATGGCGGCGATCGCGGCAGGCGACACGCGCGTGATGGACGCTTCCGCCGAAGCCGCGCGCGCGGCTCTCGCCGCACCTCCGCCACCGTCGGAGTCGAAAGCATGGATCGCGGCCGCCGCCATCACGTCGAACGAAACGCTTGCGGCGGTCGCGCACGCGCGCCATAACGATGCCGCCGCCTTCCGCGCGCTCGACGCCGCAACGGCGACGGAGGACGCGCGCCCGTTGCACTTCCAGCCCACGTTCCCCGCAATCCCGGCGCACGAGATGTACGGCCGGATGCTGTTCGATGCGGGGAACTACGCGGCCGCCGCCGAGCATTTCGACACCGCGCTCAAACAGTTTCCGAACCGCGCTCTCTCGCTGCTCGGCAGAGCACGCGCGTTGCGCGGTGCGGGCGACCGTGCCGGTGCAGCGCGCTACGCGGCGTCGTTCACGGCGCTGTGGTCCAACGCGGACGCGGGGCGCCCGGAGCTCGCCGAAGCGATCGCAACGCGCTAGCACGGTGGCGCACCCTTCGCCCTGAGCTTGTCGAAGGGTTAGGATGAAATCGGCGCGGGATCGTACGTGCGCGTGGCGGTCATCGAAGGCGGCATTCGCAGCCGGTGCGAACGAACTCGCCTATCGAGGAGGAAGGCTCGGATGATCGACGCGCTTCGCGTCACGTCGACCCTTGTGCTCGCCCTGTGGACTGCGAGTAGCCCAGCCATGCCGCCCGGCGATACCGTTTCGCGGCTCGTGCGTGAATCCGATACGATCTACGGCCAAGGCGAACGCGTCCTCGTTTCTGCCTCGCGGTCCTGCGTCAGACATGGATCGGCGGCCTCGTCTCGGTATGGCGCCTTTCGGGCGCAGGAAGCGCGGCTTCAACACGAGATCATCGAGTTCAACAACCGGAACGACGCCGATCGCATTCCCGATAATTCCCGCGAGCGGCAGGCAGTCAAACGGCTGGTATTGTTCGGCACGTACACCTACAACGGCACCGTCACCGCCGTAGAATATTGTTGGGCGCGAAAGGCGCGAAACTACTACGTGATCGCCCGAGAGCTGCTTGCCGAATTGCATCGCATCGATGCGGGCGCCGGCGATCCGAGCTGGAAAGCGCCGAGCCGCGGACTCGTCCCTCAAGATGCAAAACTCTTCGACCTCTGACGTCGTCACATGTGGCGTAAGAAAGGGCGCCGCGGAAGCGGCGCCCTTTCCCGTTTCACACGCTTGCTGCGGCGCTAGCTGCGATACCGCAGGAACGCCGGGACTTCGATGTCGTCCATGTTTACCGGGGCGACTTTGTCGAACGCGGTCGGTTCCATCAGCGCGCCCGCCGTGGTCTGCGTGCGGTGCGGGCGCTGGCCGAAGCCGGCGGCTAGCACGGTGACGCGAACCTTGCCGTTGAGGCTGGGGTCGATCGACGCGCCGAAGATGATCTGCGCTTCGCTGTCGACGGCGCGGGCGATCATTTCGGCCGCTTCGTTGACTTCGTACATCGAGAGATCCGTGCCGCCCGTGATGTTGAAGATCACGCCGCGCGCACCTTCGATGGTGGTCTCGAGCAGCGGCGATGCGATCGCCTTTTGCGCTGCGTCCGCAGCGCGATGCTCGCCCGTGCCTTCGCCGATCCCCATCATCGCCGAGCCGGCGTCCGTCATGATCGTCTTGATGTCCGCGAAGTCGAGGTTGATCAGGCCAGGCTGCGTGATGAGGTCGCTGATGCCTTGAATACCCTGGCGCAGCACGTCGTCCGCGTACGCGAACGCCTCGTTGAGCGGGGTCTTCTTCTCGATGATCTGCAGGATGCGCTCGTTGGGGATCGTTATCAGCGTGTCGACCTTCGATTCGAGGTCGGCGATGCCGCGTTCGGCGGCCTGCATCCGCTTGCGGCCTTCGAATCCGAACGGTTTCGTGACGACGGCGATCGTCAGCGCGCCGGACTCGCGCGCCAGCTCCGCGATGACGGGCGCCGCACCGGTGCCGGTGCCGCCGCCCATGCCGGCGGTGATGAACACGAGATCGGCGCCGTCGAGGATCATCGCGAGATCCTCGCGCGACTCGTCGGCCGCCTCGCGGCCGATGTTCGGATTGGCGCCTGCGCCAAGACCGCGCGTCAGGCCGCTGCCGATCTGCACGGTGTTGTTCGTCTTGGCGTTGCGCAGCGCTTGGACGTCGGTGTTGATCGAGAAGAAATCCACGCCCGACAAGCCGGCTTCGATCATCCGGTTGACGGCGTTGCAGCCGCCGCCACCGAGACCGATCACCTTGATCGTCGCCGCGTGCTCGGGCACGAACCGTTTCGCATCAGCCATGTCTGCTTGTTCCTCTTCAGGGAAGAGCGGGAGCAACGATCAATTCCAGAGTGACTTGAACCAGGTTACGAACGAGCCGAACACAGCGAACCCGCCGCTGCTATGCCCGTTGAGATGCGGCGTCTGCTCGCCGCGGGGACCGAACAGCACGAGCCCGACGGCGGTCGCGTACTCAGGCTGCTTCACCGCGTCGGTCAATCCTGCTATCGTGGACGGAACGCCGATGCGGACGGGGAGGCCGAACACGTCGGCCGCGGTGGTCTCGATGCCGCGCAGGTGCGCGCCGCCGCCCGTGATGACGACCTCGCTCAGCACCTGATCGCGGGCGATGCGCTCGACGATGTTCGCTTTGGCGAGCCGGAAGATCTCCAGCACGCGCGGCACGACGATGCCGCGCAGCTGTGACGACGTCACCTCGCGCGTGCTGCGGCCGTCCAGCGACTTTACTTGGAACGTCTGATCGGCTTCGTCGGGGCGCACGAGCCCGGAGCCGTATGTGCGCTTGACGTTCTCCGCCTCGGCGAACGTGGTCTTGAGGCCGAGCGCGATGTCGTTGGTGAGGATGTTGCCGCCGACGGGAATCGTCGCGCTGTGCACGACGCCGCCGTCGGCGAACACGGCGATGTCGGTGGTGCCGCCACCGATGTCGAGCAGCACGACGCCGACTTGCTTTTCTTCGGGCAGCAGCGTCGCGGCCGCCGACGCGAGCGGCTCGAAGATGATCGCCGTCGGCTCGAGGCCGGCGCGGTGCACGCACTTGAGCACGTTCGAGATGAACGACGAGCCGCCGGTGACGATGTGCGTGTCGACTTCGAGCCGCCCACCGCTCATGCCGACGGGATCGGTCACGCCGTCCTGGCCGTCGATCGTATAATGCCGCGGCAGCGCGTGAATGATCTGGCGGTCGGCAGCGATGTTGATGATCTTCGACACGTCGACGACGCGCTTCACATCGGCGCCGATCACCTCGCGGTCGTCGCCCGTGACCGCGACGACGCCGCGGTTGTTGGTGGACTGCATGTGCTCGCCGGTGACGCCCACGTACACTTGCGACACGTGAACGCCCGCCATCCGCTCGGCTTTTTCCGTCGCGGCCTCGATCGCGTGAACGGTCGCCTCGAGGTCGGTCACGACCCCTTTGCGCATCCCGGTCGACGGCGCTTCGCCGACTCCGATGATCTCGAGTCCCTCGGGACCCGATGCGGCGATGACGGCACACGTCTTCGTCGTGCCGATGTCCAGGCCGGCGATCGTCTCGCCCCTAGCCATTCGTCCTTGCCATCACTTCCACCACACTATATTGGGGGTGGCGCACCCGATACCTACAAGATCATCCACAGGCGTCCACAATTCGTATCCACAGCGCCTGCGAAGAGATTAGCGGAATTCGACGATCGGCGTCCCCGAAGCGCGCAGGTCGATCGCGCGGATGGAGCGGTTCGCCACGCCCTTGCGGACCGGCTCGACCAGCGGCGCTTTCTTGGCCAGGTCGTCGTCGCGACCGAACTCGATCAGGACACCCGTGGCGTCGACGGCTTCCAAACCGCCCCAGCGGTCGCGCCCAAGGCGCCGGACGGTGACGTTGGCATCCGCAAGCGTCCGTGCATCCGCCAGGAGCCGGCCGACCTCCGGATCGGCGATCGTCCCGCCAGCCGCGGGGACGGCGGCCTTCCCTGCGTCGATGCGCGGCAGCGCGGCCGTCGCGCAGCCCGTCTGGAGCACGCGCGCGGTCGCGTCGATGGTCACGTCGCGGCCGCCCGCGCGCACGCACGCCGACGGGCGCCGCACCGTGATGCCGAGCTCGACGAACGGCTTGGGGAACTGGGCGCGATGGATCGCCGAACGATCGACGTACGGGATCGCCTCGATCCGCCGCGCCAGCGCGCGCGTATCGATCAGCCAGACGTTGGTGTCACGCGAGATTCCGGCCGCGGCCCGCACCGCGTCCCGCGAGACGGGCGACGCGAGCGGAACGTCGATCGCCACGCGCGTGACACGGAACCACTCCGACTGCGCAAGCCACGCGCCGCCCCATGCGATCAGCCCCACGAGCACGATGGCGAAGATCCAGAACGGCTTGACACGCGCTACGACGGTGTTCTTGCGCCGGCGCGCGGCGGTTTTCATAGCACGTACCGTTCGAACGCTTCGGCGACGCCGTCGTGCGCCACGTCCGCGACGACGTGATCGGCGTGCTCGCGCAGTTCGGGCGGCGCCGAACCCATCGCGACGCCGATTGCCGCGGCGTCGAGCAGCGGCACGTCGTTCCACGCGTCGCCGATCGCGAGCGTCTCATCGAGCGAGACGCCGTGGCGCCGCGCGACGAATGCGAGCGCTTCGCCTTTGTTCACGGCTGGATCGACGACCTCGACGAAGTCGACGTGGCTGCGCGTAAGGTACGCGCGCTCGCCGAGCAGCGCGCGCAACGCGACGAGATGCCGTTCGGAACCTTCGGGATCATCGACGAGGACGATCTTGATCGTCCGGCGCTGGGCGAACGCGGCGCGCAGCGACGGCACGACGACCGGCTCGACGCGGGCCAGCGCCGTGTAGCGCTTCGAGAACTCGTTGATCTGCTCGACGTAGAGCACGTCGCCGGCGTAGCATTGCGCGTGCACGCCGTGGTCGTGCGCCCACTGCAGCGTGTCGCGTGTGACGTCCGGCTGAACGGTGGTTTCGCGCAGCACCGCACCGCTGGACACGTCGAAGATCGCCGCCCCTTGGTAGCACACGATCGGCCCGTTTACGGCGAGCTCGCGCGCGAACGGCCGCGCCGCGGCGAACATCCGCCCTGTGACGATGGTGACGGCGACGCCGCGAGCTTGGGCCGCGGCGACGGCGGAACGGACGCGCGGGCGAAGGATCAGGTCGTCGCCGATCAGCGTTCCGTCGAGATCGAGCGCGACGAGCCGGACGCGCGTCGTGGAGAGCATCGAAACCCGCCGTTCGACGCGTGCGCGCGAAACTCCGGGGACGGCCTCTACGAGGGTGGGACCGACGTCGCGTAGATCGCGAACGCGTACAAATGATTGGGCGCGAGCGTAAAAACCGGCCGCGCGGAGGCGGGATCGATGATCCTTAGCGTCCCGCCCGTTGGTGGCAGAAAAAAGAAGTTGCTGAACGCGCCGCTGTCGAGCATGTCCTGCAACACGACCGAGACATCGAAGGGGCTCGGCACCCCCGCCAGCGCGACGCTCGGCAGCGCGCCGATCGAAAGCGGCTGCGGTCCGACGGTGATCTGGAACCCGTCGAGCGGCGGTTGGACCGCCGTGCACGCCGGCCCGGTGCAAGGAGGCGTCGTCGGAAGCGCGGTCACGACCGCGGACTCGCCGGCCGGCACCCCCGCGCCGACGGTGAACGTGAACGTGACGCCCTTCGAACCGCTCGCGACGAACCGCCCGCCGGACACGATCGAGGTTGACGAAGCGAACGTCGCCTGCGCGGCGGGCATCGACGACGAGCCGCCGCAGGCGGCCGCAAGCACGCCGGCGCTCGCGAGCCCGAGCCAGAGCGCGAACGTGACCGCAGAGGGAAGCCTCATCGTCCGGCGCCACGCATGCGGGCGGTTCGCGCGTGCGCCGGCAGCCCTTCGAAATCCGCGAGCGCCGCGAGCAGTTCGGCGTCGGCCGCCATGCGCGCGTGCGTGTTCTCGACGAGCGTCATCGTGCGCAAAAAGTCTGCGGTGCGCAGACCGGATGAGAACCGGCCCGCGCCCGATGTCGGCAGCGTGTGGTTGGTACCGGCGAGGTAGTCGCCCGCGGCGACCGGCGTGTGGTCCCCGACGAAGATCGCGCCGGCACGCCGGATTTTGGGGACCCACTCGTACGGATCGACGACCATCAGCGACAAGTGCTCGGGCGCGAAACGCTCGATCACGTGCAGAATCTGTTCGTCACTCTGCGCGTGCACGAGCCATGCGCGTGCATCGAGGACCTGCGCGACGATGGCGTCGCGCCCGCTCGAGCGGCCGAACGGGCCATCGAGCAACGCGGCGACGCGCTCGAGCAGCTCGCGGTCGCGCGACACCGCCGCCACGCGCGAAAGCGGATCGTGTTCGGCCTGCGCGACCATCTCGCCCGCGACGAGATCCGGCTTGGCGCGCGAGTCCGCGACGACGAGAACTTCGGACGGTCCTGCGAGTCCGTCGATGCCGCACGTGCCAAAAACCTGGCGCTTCGCCTCGGTGACAAACACGTTGCCCGGACCGACGATCTTGTCGACCGCGGCGATGGTCGCGGTGCCGAACGCGAGCGCGCCGACCGCTTGCGCGCCGCCGACCGCGTACAGCTCGTCGACTTCGGTCAACGCGCAGGCGTACAAAACCGCGGGGTCCACCGCACCGTCGCGCTGCGGCGGCGTGACGACGACGACGCGTTCGACCCCGGCCACCTTCGCCGGCACGACGGTCATCAGCACCGTGGACGGAAGCGATGCGCTGCCGCCGGGCACGTATGCGCCGACCGCGGCCAACGGTCGTGCGAGAAACGCATAATGCGTCAGATCGTGCGCGTGGTAGTCGATGGCCGACGGGAGCTGTCGCGCGTGGAAGTCCGCAATCCGTTCGCGCGCGAGCTCGAGGCCCGCGGCGATCGGCTTCGGGACGAGATGGCGCGCGTTCTCGCGCGACGGAATGGTGACGCGCAGATCCGCAAGCGATGCATCGGCGTGGTCCCAGCGGCGCGTATACTCGAGCAGCGCATCATCGCCGCGCAGCCGGACGTCGGCAAGGATCGCGCGCACGCCGTCGACGACCGCGGCCGCCGGATCCCATCCGCCGGCGTACAGCCCGCGCAGCGCCGCGGCGTCGTTTACATCCGTGATCTTCATAGCGCCGTCGCGCCGTGGCGGCCCGCACCCGCGGCGAACCGCGCCGCGCCCGCGGCGCCCTCGGCAAGCACCACGTCGTATCCCGCCGCACCCTCGCGGCGCAGCGCTTCGCGCACGTCACCGTCCCAAGCCGCGAAGGCACTGCGCCGGTCGGTGAGCATGCACCGTTGCGGGAAAGCCGCGATCTCGCGCGCCAGTTCTTCCGCGGCGGCGAGCGCCTGCCCATGCGGCACGACGCGGTTGGCGAGCCCGAACTGCAGCGCTTCCTGCGCACCGACGGCACGGCCGGTGAGGATCATGTCGAGCGCACGCCCGAGCCCGATCAGGCGCGGGAGCCGCACGGTGCCGCCGTCGATCAGCGGCACGCCCCAGCGCCGGCAGAACACGCCGAACGTCGCGTCTTCCTCGGCGACGCGCAGATCGCACAGCAGCGCGAGCTCGAGCCCGCCCGCCACGGCATGTCCCGCCACCGCGGCGACCGCAGGCTTTGTCAGCGTCATGCGCGTCGGACCCATCGGTCCAGGCCCCACACCGTGCGGTTCGACTTCGTTCCGGCGCTCGTCGTCGCCCAGCGCCGTCAGGTCGGCACCGGCACAGAACGTCCCTCCGGCGCCCCACAGCACCGCGACGCGCAACGTGTCGTCGGCTTCGAACGCGCCGAAGGCATTGCGCAACGCCGTCGCGACCGCGCGGTCGACGGCGTTTCGCTTCGCCGGGTTGTCGATGACGATCGTCGCGACGGGCTCGGCGCGCTCCAATCGAACACCGGCCCCGAAATCGGTCGTCATGCGGGGACCCCGGTGAGGCGGTCGAGGAGCGCGGTGATCGCGTCGTACTTCGCGCGAAAACGCACGGGGTTCACCACGAAACGCGCGGTGCTCTCCGCGATCTCTTCCACGATCACCAGATCGTGCTCGCGCAGCGTCGTGCCGGTTGCGACGAGATCGACGATCAAATCCGCCAAGCCGACCAGCGGCGAAAGCTCGACCGAGCCGTGCAGCTCGATGAGCTCCACCGGAAGGTCGCGCTCGGCGAACCACGTCTCGGCGGACCGCGTGAACTTCGTTGCCACGCGCAAGAACGTCGGCAGCGGCGCGCCTTCGTGATAGCGGTCGATGCGGCGGCCCGCGACGACGAGCCGGCAATACCCGAAGCCCAGATCGGCGAGCTCGGCGACGTTGCGGTCGGTTTCCCACAGCGTGTCTTTGCCGACGATCCCGCAGTCGGCCGAGCCGAACTCAACGTACGCCGGCACGTCGCTGGGGCGCAGGAACAACAGCGTGGTGCCGTCCGAGGTTTTGACGGTGAGTTTGCGACCGACGTGCTCGGGCACGTCGATCCCGGCAACGCGCAAGCGCGCCGCCGCATCATGGTACAATGCGCCTTTCGGCAGCGCGATCGTGAGCGCGCCGTTGTGGTTCTTCGTATCGGGCGGGCGGCTCATCGTGCGTCCCAGTTAGACGGCGTGCGCGGCACGGGGAGACCTTCGACGCGCGGGCCGACGCGCAGCTCACGCACCGTACCGTCCAGTGCGATGACCACGCGCGGGATGCCGTGCGCGCGCGCTTCGTCGAGCAGCGCCTCATCGCCGAGATCCGAACCGGCGTAGCGCACGACGTTGCCGGCCGCGCGTTCCCGCGCGGCCACCACGTCGGAGCCTGCCACGAGCACGTCGACGCGATGCGCGCGGCGCCGCACGTGCTTGCCGCGCCGTTCGAGCGCGATCAAGAGGCGTTCGACGCCGGCGGTCCAGCCGACGGCCGGCACGTCGAAGCCGAAGCGCGGCAGCAGCGAGTCGTACCGCCCGCCGCCGCACAGCGGGAAGCCTAGCTCGGCGACGTAGCCTTCGAACAAGAACCCGGTGTAATAGTCGAGGTCGCGCAGCAATGCGAAATCGACGGTGACGCGCGCGCCGTACCCGAGCGCTTCCGCGCGCTGCAGCACCACGTCGAGCGCGTCGAGCGCCGCGAGCGACTCCGGCGTGCGGCAGACGTTGCGCGCGATGCCGATCGCGCCGTGGTGCCCGCGGCGCTGCGCGAACTGCACGAGCGCCGGCTTGTCGAACTTGCGCAGGGCGACGAGATTGCGCTGCTTGATGTATTCCTTGGCTTCGCGTGCAGCCTCGCCGTCGAGCCCGACGCCGTCGAGGATGCCGTCGACGACGCGCGCGTCGTTGATGTCGAAGCGCGCGTCGCGCAACCCGATCTCGTCGAGTGCCTCGATCGCCATGAACAGCGTCTCGGCGTCCGCGTCGATACCCGCGGCACCGATCAGCTCGACGCCCGCCTGGGTCAGCTCGCGCATGCGGCCTTCTTGCGGCTGCTCGTAATACCGGAACACCGGCGCGACGTACGCGAGCCGCAGCGGCAGCGGCGCCTCGCGCATGCGCGTCGACACGAGCCGTGCGACGGGCGTCGTCATCTCCGGCCGCAGCGCCAGCGACGTTGAGCGCCGGTCGTTGAACTGAAAGAGCAAATCGGACGTCTCTTCACCGAGCCCGCGCTCGATCACGTCGAACCGCTCGATGATCGGGGTCTGGACTTCTTCGTACGCCCAGCGCCCGAACACGGCGCGCATCTGCTGCTCGATCTCGCGCTTGCGCGCGAGCTCGTGCGGCAGCCAATCGCGAACGCCCGCGGGAAGCCGCATCCTACGGTGCGCCTTCGCGCACGTTGGATTCGCCGACGATCGCGACGAGCCGCTCGCGCACGCGGCGATCGGATGCGACGCCGCGTTCGACGGTCGAACTGTTGATGTGAAGGACGAGAGGTGTCGTTCCCGACCACTCCGACATCAGCACGGCGAGCTGGTCAACGTGCTCGCGGCGCGTCACGGTGACGTGCCAGCCTTGCGGCGGCGGCGGCCCGTTGCGCACGCTCGCGCGGTCGAACGGCTGGACCTCGTTGACCGACACGTTCAGCTCCAGCGGCACTTCCTCGCCCGGCGTCGAGCCGCGCCGCTCGCGCATCCGCAGCCGGCCGGTCACGATCACGATGCCGTCCTCGATGAACCGCGATTGCAGATCGGGGTATTGCTTGGGGAACACGATGCACTCGATCGCGCCGGTCGTATCTTCCACCGTCGCGAAGAGCATCTGCGACTGCGCTTTGGTGATCGTACGGCGGACCGCCGTCACCAGGCCGGCGATCCGGACCGGGCTGTCGTCTTCGAGCGCGCGCAGATCGCGGATGGGAACCGCGCCCGTGCGCGACAGCGCTTCGGCGACATCGGCCAGCGGGTGGCCGGACACGAAGATGCCGAGCGTCTCCTTCTCCCACTGCAGCTGTTCCATCGTCGACGGCGCCGAGAGCGCGCGCAGCGACGGCTTCATCGACGGATGCGGCTCCTCGATCATCCCGAACAGCGAGCTCTGGCCAAGCTCACGATCGCGCGCCTCGCGCGCCGCGACCTCGAGCGCCGAGTCGAGCGCGTCGAGCAGCTGCGCGCGGTTCCCAGGCAGCGTGTCGAGCGCGCCGCACTTGATCAGCGCCTCATAGACCTTGCGATTCACGGCCTTGACGTCGACGCGATCGACCAAGTCGAACAAGTCGTTGAATGGGCCGCCCGATTTGCGCGAGTCGAGGATCGAGCGAACGGCGCTCTCGCCGACGCCTTTGATGGCAGCAAGCCCGAATCGAATCTCCTCACCGACCACGGCGAATTCCACCAGCGACGCGTTGACGTCCGGCGGCAGCACCGGAATGCCCATCTTCTTCGCCTCGTCGATGTATTCGACGAGCTTGTCGGTATTATTGCGAACCGACGACATCAGCGCCGCGAAATACTGCAGCGGGTAATTCGCCTTGAGATAGGCG
>JAXDMA010000012.1:0-2937 GCA_034666305.1 Vulcanimicrobiota bacterium | reverse complement strand
CCACGACGAAGGCGATGTGCGCCCACGGCACCGCGCGCAAAAAGGCGGTGCGCGATCGTGCGACGGCGACGCAGCTCAGCAGCGTCAGGAGCACCATCAACGGCACGGCGAAGCGGTTCGCGTGGACGCCCAGCGCACCGAGCGTCATCGCGCTGCTCGTCAACACGGCGACGCCGGCCGACGGCGCGACCAAGATGGTGCGGCTCGAGAACGGTAAGCGCAGCGCCGCGACGATGCCGCACCCGATGAGCAGCAGCACGGCGAACGTCGCGAGGACGAGGAGGAACGGCACGAGGGTGGTCAATGAAATTCGTCTACTCGAATGCTGAGGAACGCAAGCGCTTCCGGGTTGGCCCGCGCCACGCTTTCACGCGTGCGCAGACCCCGCGGCCGGCGAAGGGATGCTCGCCGAAAGAGAGTACAGCGTTCGGTCGTCGCCGCTCAGAGGGGTCCCATGCAAAATCAGTTCGATGGCATGCTTAAACGGTTCGTGCTCAAGGCCCTTGACGACGTGGTGATCCCGCTCGTCAACGTGATCGTGAGCAAGCGGATCGGCGGCGTGATTCCGGAGATCATGGATCGTGTCGCGCGTGATTCGGCGGACTACTGCGAGCAGAACATGGCTGCGGCGCTCATGTTCATGACGCGCGAACGGCTGTGGTCCTACGCGCTGCGCAACGCACCGAGCGCGGGCACGGGTTTGGAGTTCGGCGTTTTCGAAGGGTACTCGCTCAACTACTTCGCGGAACGGCGCGCGGATCAGCCGTTCGTCGGCTTCGACTCGTTCGTCGGCCTCAAGGAAGACTGGTCGGGCTGGCAATATACGCGCGGTCATTTCGACAAGGGCGGTGAGTTGCCGAAGGTTCGCGCGAACGCGTCCTTGGTGAAAGGCTGGTTCGACCAGACGCTGCCGCCGTTCATCGAGCAGCTCGGCGATCCGATCGCGTTCGTTCACATCGACTGCGATACGTACGAATCGACGCGCGTCGTGCTGGATCTGATCGGACCGAAACTGGCGAGCGGCGCGGTGATCGTCTTCGACGAGTATTTCGGGTATCGCGGGTGGCGCGAAGGCGAGTTTCGCGCATGGACCGAGTACGTGAAGCAAAGCTCGCGCACGTACCGGTATCTCGGCTTCTCGAACATGGCGGTGGCCGTCCGGCTGGATTAGCCGTCGCGCTGAGGCCTCGACCAGATTCCGGCGCACGACGCGAGAAACGCCGCCGCGTTGGCCGCGATCGCCACCGCGATCAGCTGTGCGATCGAATCGTGCCAGCGCACGAGTGCGAGGGCCTCGCCGACGACGACGACGGTAAGCGGGGCGAGAAACGAGAAGCGGTGCGCGGCAAGCTGACAGGCCACCGTGACGTTCGCGAGGGCGAGCAACGTGGCGGCGACGCCGTAGCTCACGACGTATGCGGCCGCGTCCGGATAGGCATTGCCGGCGAGGACCGTGACGAGCAGCATCGGGTCCGCGGCCGTGAGCGCCAAGCCGGCCGCGGCGAGCGCGGCCGTGATGCCGACGCTCAGCAGAATGACGGCGTAGGCGGGCTTGCCCTGCGCCGTCTGGCTTGCGATTTTCGGGATCGCGATGATCGGGACGAAGGCCGCGAGAAAGAAGATGATGCGCCCGACGAGGGCGACGATTCCGTACACGCCGGCGCGAGCCGGTTCGAGATAGTGTTTCGCAAAGAGAACGTCCATGGACGCGAAAGCCGTTATCGCGACGACGGCGCCGCTCGAAGCAGAGATGCTGCGGAAAAAACGCGCGTCCGGCCGAAAGTCGCGGACATGGCCTGCTCGCAGCCTCGGGGCGACTGCCGTCATCACGTACCAAAGGCAGACGAGCACCCCGATGCCCTGTCCGCAGAGCGCGCCGGCGACGCCGTACCCCAGCAGAATCGCGGCGATCGCGAAGCCCGCGCGCAACAGTCCCTCGACGATGTACGACATGGCGAGCGGGACGAAGGCCTGCGCTCCCTGCAGGATCCCGCGATACACCGGCACGACGATGCTCGCCGCGGTGACGAAACCCCACGCGACGACTTCGCCGGGGCCGATGAGGTGCAGATAGCGGGCCGTCTGCACGCTCGCCGCGGCGGCCAGAACGAGCTCGACGGCGGCGAAGAGAAACGCGCGGTTGCGGACCCATTTCCCGAACGCCGCGAACCGTTCGGCATCGCCTATTCCGAGCAGCTCGGCGCACGTTTTTGCGATGGCGACCGTCGCCGATGCCGTCACCGCGCTGAAGAGGGCGGTCGCCGTGATCAGCGCATACAAGTCGCCGTAGGCGGCGATGTCGAGACGCCGGATGCCGACGAAATACAGGGCAAACGACCCGGCGTTGCCGACGACGGCCGAAACGAAGAGCAGCGGGCCGTAGCGGACGAACGCATGAGAGCGCGACATCGAACCCCTTCCGGTGTTTGCGGTTCTCCAACCCGGTCCTGGCACGACGCCGCGCGCCCGGCTGCCGAGGGGTTCGTTTGCCGCGTGCAATGAAGATGGTTGCGGTGTCGAACCGGTGTGTCAGCGCGTTTCGATCGATCTCGAGCCCGGGCCGGGCGCCGGTGCGCAACCGTTCACGCGAATCGTGCACGTCTTGCGGCTGCACGTCCCGCGCGGCGAACGCCGGATGCGAATAACCGTCGACCTGTCTGAACTGCGCGAGTTCCCACAGCGACTTGTGCTGCGCTGCACGGGGGGCGGCCGGCAGACGCAGAGGTCTGACGCCCAGTGAAGATCGTCGTCGTCGGTAACTGTCAAACGATCCCGATCGCTCGTTGCTTGGCGGCGATGCACCCCGGCATTCGGGTCGAACGTCTTCGGCCGTTCGCGGATGCGAACGCCGTTGCCGGCGCCGGCGACGTCGTGTTTCGCCAGCGCCTGAAGCGCCCGACTGCCGTTGCTCCGCGCCGGGACCGGGAGGTCCTGTTC
>JAXDMA010000011.1:0-2987 GCA_034666305.1 Vulcanimicrobiota bacterium | reverse complement strand
CGCCGAGCTCCTCGAACCGCGCGAGGCAGTTCGGCTGCACGCCGCACGGCTCGAAGTCGCCGATCACGTTGCCGTCGTCATCGACGCCGCGCTGGCGGTACTTCACGAGCTCCTGCATGGTCACGACGTCGCCCTCCATGCCGACGACCTCGCTGACGCCGATAACGCGCCTCGAGCCGTCGCGCAAGCGCGAGACCTGCACGATCAGGTCGACGGCGCCGGCGACTTGTTCGCGGATCGCGCGCACCGGGAGATCGAAGCCCGCCATGAGCACCATCGTTTCGACGCGCGAGAGCGCGTCGCGCGCGCTGTTGGCGTGAATCGTGGTCAGCGAGCCGTCGTGGCCGGTGTTCATCGCTTGGAGCATGTCCAGCGCTTCGGCGCCGCGGCACTCGCCGACGACGATGCGGTCGGGCCGCATGCGCAGCGAGTTCCGTACCAGATCGCGGATCGTGATCGCGCCCTTGCCCTCGAGGTTGGGCGGGCGCGCCTCCAAGCGCACGACGTGGCGCTGGTCCAGCTTGAGCTCGGCCGCGTCCTCGATCGTGACGATGCGGTCCGCTTTCGGGATGAAGCTGGACAGCGCGTTGAGCAGCGTCGTCTTGCCCGAGCCGGTGCCGCCGCTGACGATGATGTTGAGGCGCGCCTGTACGGCGGCGCGCAGAAAGTCGATCACCGGCGGCGTTACCGCGCCGACGCGCAGCAGATCGTCGACGCCGAAGCGCTTCGTGCCGAAGCGCCGGATCGTGAGCGTCGGGCCGTCGATCGCGAGCGGTTCGATGATCGCGTTGACGCGCGAACCGTCGGGCAGACGCGCGTCGACCATCGGGCTCGACTCGTCCAGCCGGCGCCCCAGCGGCGCGATGATGCGTTCGATGACCAATCGCACCTGGCGGTCGTCGACGAACTGCTTGGACGTGTCCTCGATGCGCCCGCGCCGCTCGACGAAGATGTTTCCGAAGCCGTTCACCATGATCTCGGTGATGTCGGGTTCGTGCAGCAGGCTCTCGAGCGGCCCGAGTCCCATCGCTTCCTCGATCACCTCGTGGCGCACGCGCGAGGCGTGTTCCGCCGAAGTGATATCCTTGCGCGACGCGATCAGCTCGTCGGCGATCGCGTCCACCTGCTTGCGCAGATCGGCGAGTTTGCCCGCGTCCGTATGCGCGCGCGCCGCGGCGAGAAAGTCGATCTTCGTCAGCATCGCGCGGTGCAGCTCGGTCTTGAGCCGCTCCGCCGCGGCGACGTCTCCCGTCGCCGGAGGCAGCGTCGTGAAGACGCTTGCCGCACCGGCGCTCGCGCCGCCGAGCGACGCGCCGGGAAACTGCGCCGGCGCGGGTCGCACGGGATCGGGGCGGCGCGCCTGGCGCCGGTCGCCGATCGGGTTGGCGGCCGACGGCCGCAAATCGTTCATCGGGTCCACTTCGGGCGTCGCTGCCAGTGCTTCGGCGAAACGCCCGAAGCTGCGCGACCAACCGCGGTCGCGCGGCCCCGGCAGCTCGGCGGCGATCGCGAACTTCAGCGATTCCTGAACCTCGCGCGCGCGCAGCTCGGCGTTGTTGCGCAGGTCGTATAGCGTGAACGCGATGCGCGCTTGCGGGATGCCGAAACGGTCCATCGCCGAAAGCGTCGCATGCGCGGATCCGACGCCGAGGAGCGTCGGTTCGCTGATCACGATGATCTTCGCCGCCGCCGTGATGAACGGCCGTACGGTCGCCGCGAACGGCTGCGGCGCATCGACGACGACGAGCCCGTGCTCGGGCATCTTGCGCGCGAATTGCTCGACCGCGTCCGCGCTGACCACGAACCCGTCTTCGTACGACCGCGCGAGCTCGACGATGGAGAGCGGGCCTTTGTTCGTCATCGCCGGCGAACCGGGGACGCGACCGAGGTCGAGCTCTTTGGCGACGTCGTACCAGATCGCCATCGCGCGCCGGCCCGAGAGGTCGGCGTCGACGATGTAGCGCGGACCCGTGGACGGAAGATCGTCCACGAGCTGCATGGCGATGCTCGTGGCACCGACCCCGCCTTTCGCGCCGACGACGACGAAGACGCGCAGGCTCATCGGTGCGAGGCGCCGCTCCCGATACGATCGAGCTCGATGACCGTCACGGCGTTGGTAGGCGGGGGCGCGACGCGCGGCTTCGCGGCGGCAACGACAGGCGCAGGCGCGGGCGGCGCAGGCGGAGCGGCGGCGGGCGCCGGGGCCACCACCTGCACGTTCGCCGCGCGCTCTGCGACGCCGAGCTTGAGCGGCTCCGCCGGGAACGCGCGAATCGATTCCTTGGGCGGGCGGAGTGCGAGGCGCAGCGTCGTGTTGAGGTCGGCAGAGGCGAGTAGATCGACTTGGCGCGGCGTCAACGCCAACGTCACGGTGGTGAGATTCTGGTTGTCCGGGCTCGGCGTGGCGCTCGTCGTCTCGACCTCGTTACCCATCGCGAGAACCAGCGCGCCGCGCAGGATCGCCGACGCGCGCGGCACTTCGTTGGCGACGCGCGGCGGCACCGCGATGACGTCGACGCGGTCGCCGGGCTGGATGAGCCCCGCGACGCCTTTGACTTTGTCGATGGAGATGCTCACCGCGCGCATCCCGATCGGAAGGCGGGCGGGGAGCGCGTTTGCGCCGCCCAGCCCGATTTTCGCGCGGGTCACGACGCTGCCCGCGGGGATCGAGATGAGCGAATACTTGCCGACGAGTTCTTTTCGATCGGACACCGCGTCTGGATCGACTTGCGTCTCCGGCCGCTTCACCTCGGTGACGAACGAGTCGTTGAGCAGGGCGCGCGCCGGAACGTCGTGGGCGGCCACATAGACGGTGCGCGTCGACACGGCGGCCGTCTGCGAGCGCAGCGACCCGAGGTAATTCAGCATGAGCACGCCGGTTCCGAGCGCCAGCAGCAGGCCGACGATCAGCGGGATGCGTCGAGCGTTTTTCATCGGGTCACCTCAAGGACGGGGCCAGGGTCGACACGGCGTACACCACGCTACCC
>JAXDMA010000010.1:0-4888 GCA_034666305.1 Vulcanimicrobiota bacterium | reverse complement strand
GCGGGTGCCGCGTTCATGCGGGTCGCCGGCGGCGCGGCCGTGTAGCGCACGCGCAACGCCGCCGCGGCATCGGTCGCCCGCTCGAACGTATCGGCGACCACGACTGCGACCGGCTGGCGATCGTAGTGTACGAGATCGTCCTGCAGCACGCGCAGCACGGGATAGCCCACCTGCGGGCCGCTCGCGTTGACGCGCGGCGCGTTGGCCGCAGTCATCACTGCGATGACGCCCGGCATGCGCCGCACCGCGCCATCGTCGATCGGGGCCACACGCCCGTTCGCGACGGTGCTGAGCACGAGCACGCCGTAGGCGAGGTTCGGTACTGCGACCTCCGCCGAGTACTTCGCTGCACCGGTGACTTTGAGGCGTCCGTCGACGCGGTCGACCGGCGCTCCGACGAGTGCGCTCATGCCGCACCTCCGGCATGCGCGAGCGCACGCGCGACGGCGCGCTCCGTCAGCGCAAGCTTGAAATCGTTCATGCCGTAACCGCGCATCCCGCGCGTCGCGGCGCGCGCGGCGGCGGCAAAGGTCTGAGCCGTCGCCGGACGGCCGGCGAGGGCCGCCTCCGCGTCGTGCGAGCGCCACGGTTTGGGCGCCACGCCGCCGAGCGCCACGCGCGCGGACCGCACGGTACCGGCCGCCACGTCGAGCGCGGCGGCCACGGACACGAGCGCGAACTCATACGACGCGCGGTCGCGCACTTTGAGATAATACGACCCGCGCGCGCGTGCGCCGGCCGGCAATTCGATGGCCGTGATGAGCTCGCCGCGCTCGAGCACCGTCTCGCGCTGCGGCGTCGCGCCTGGCAGCACGTGAAACCGTTCGAGCGGAACCTGCCGCTCACCGGCGTACCCGCGGACGTGCACGACGGCGTCGACGGAAAGCAGCGCGACCGCGAGGTCCGACGCATGCGTGCAGATGCAGTGATCGCTGCCGCCGATGACCGCGTGCTGTCGGTTCACGCCGCTTATCGCGGAGCAACCGGTACCCGGTGCGCGTTTGTTGCACGGCTGCGATGCGTCGCGGAAATACGCGCACCGCGTGCGCTGCATGACGTTGCCGCCGATCGTCGCCATGTTGCGAAGCTGCGGCGACGCGCTCAGCAGCAGCGCCTGAGCGACAACCGGAAAGTCGCGTGCGACCGCCCGATGGTCAGCGACGTCGCTCATGAGCGCGAGCGCTCCGATCCGCACGCCGTGCGGCGTCACGTCGATCGCGCGTAGGGGAAGGTGGGTGATGTCCACGAGCAGCGATGGTTGCTCGACGTATTCTTTCATCAAGTCGATCACGTTCGTGCCGCCGGCGACGTAGCGCGCGCCCGGGTCGGCCGCAACGGTCGCCATCGCCGACGCGACGTCGTGGGCCCGCGCGTAGCGAAACGCGTTCACGACCGCGCTCCGGCGGCGTCACGCACGGCGGCGACGATATTCGGATACGCACCGCACCGGCAGATGTTCCCGCTCATCCACTCGCGGACCGACGCTTCGTCCGTCGGCCGCTTCTCCGCGATCAGCGCGACGCCGGACATGATCTGTCCAGGCGTGCAATACCCGCACTGGAACCCGTCGTGCGCGAGAAACGCCGCTTGCACCGGATGCAGCTGATCGCCGTTCGCGAGTCCCTCGATCGACGTGACGGCCTTGCCTTGCGCCATCACCGCGAGCGTGAGACACGAGTTCACGCGGCGCCCGTCGACCAGCACCGTGCATGCGCCGCACGTCCCCTGGTCGCAGCCCTTCTTCGTGCCGGTCAGCGCAAGCCGCTCGCGCAGCGCGTCGAGCAGCGTGACGCGCGGCTCGATCCGCAGCGCATGCGCGGTTCCGTTCACGTTCAATGTCACCGGGATTGGCCCGGGACCGGTCGACGGCAACACGGACACCGACGTAACCGCCGCGACGGCGGCGCTCAAACGCGGCGACCCGAGCGCGATGCTCGCCGCAACGGTGGGCAGCGCAGCTCGCACCAGAAAACGACGACGGGTGACCTTGCGAAAGTCCATGCCCATACCTCTAGCGCGTACCATGGTCGTACCCGGACGCACCGAGGTCACACGCGGTCGGCGCGCGTGCGAATTTTGCGCTAGTGCGTCAGGTTACGGGGTGTCGTCCGCGGCGCCGGCGACGACGACGCCCGGCGTGCGCACGACGACGCGGTCGTGCTTCGCATCGTACCGGACCGTCGAGCCGAGCGTGCTTGCGATCGTCGCGCTCGCGACCATCGTGCGGCCGTGCACGGTGAACGGCGCGTGCGCGAGCGTCACGGGACGGCCGTTCATGCGCGCGGCCTTCGTGCCGGCGCGCATCACGAGCACGTCCGTGCCGCGGCGCACGACGACTTGACCGTCGGCCGTGTCGAACGACGTCTGCGCGCCTGCCGCATCGGCGACCGCGCGAAGCGGGAGATATGCGCCGGCCGGCGTGGTGACCGGGGCGACGTCCGAGGCGAGACGCTGACCGTCGACGCTGATCGACGCCGGGGTCGACAGGGCGAGCGACAGCGACGCGACCAGGGCGGTCACGGCGGTGGCTACGATCATTCGTCCGCTCGGGACGATATTACGCAGGTGTCGCTTCACGGTTGATCTCGTGTGAGTAGTCGGGGTACTGCTCCTCGATGACCTTCTCGATCTCGACTCGCAGGCGGCCTAACAGATCTGCTTCGGGGAAGGTTCCGACCAATTCGCCCTTGCGGTAGATCGCGCCCTTGCCTTTGCCTCCTGCTATCCCTACATCAGCCATCTTAGACTCGCCTGGGCCGTTGACGACACAGCCCATCACAGCGACCTTCACGGGCGCCGTGTACTCTTTGGCTATCGCCTCGACCATGCGAGCAAGCTCGACGACCTCGATCTCCGCTCGGCCGCACGACGGGCAGGCGGTGATGTCGAAGCCCTTCTCCCGCAGCCCGAGCGCCGTGAGGATGCCCCAGGCCACCGGCACCTCTTCGACCGGGTCGGCGGCCAACGAGACCCGCAGCGTGTCGCCGATGCCCTCGAACAGCAGGACGCCCAGGCCGATGGACGACTTGATCGTGCCGGCCAGCGGCAGGCCGGCCTCGGTGACGCCGAGGTGCAGCGGGTAGGGCGTTCCGCGCTCGTCGAGCTGCTTGGCCAGCAGGCGGTACGAGTAGATGGTGGTCACGGCGTCGTGCGCCTTGACCGAGATGACGATGTCGGTGTGGCCGAGCTCCTCGAGCAGCTCGACGTGACGCAGCGCCGAGGCGGCGAGCGCCTCGGGCGTGTGGCCGAGCTTCTCCTCGAGGTCGCGGGCCAGCGAACCCATGTTGACGCCGATGCGGATCGGCGTCCCGCGCTCCACGGCCAGCTTCACGACCTCGCGCGTCTTGACCGGGTCGGTGATGTTGCCGGGGTTGAGCCGCAGCTTGGCGACGCCGGCCTCAATCGCCGCGAGCGCCATGCGGTGGTCGAAGTGCACGTCGGCGACGATCGGCACCGGCGAGCGCGCTACGATCTGCGGCAGGCCCGCCGCGTCGCGCACGTCCTGACACGTCACGCGGACCACTTCGCAGCCGGCCATGGCCAGCGCGTACACTTGCTCGAGCGTCTTGTCGACGTCGGCCGTATCGGTGGTGGTCATCGACTGCACGGCGATGGGATGGTCGCCGCCGATCCATACCTTCTTGGCGTCTTTCGACCAAGCCGATTTGTTCTCGAGCAGTACGGCTTTGGTGCGCCGGCGCAGGCGGATCATAGGCTCAGAACGCGCTCCGGCCCGACATCGCAACGGAGACGTCGTGGAACGACACCGCGAGCATCAGCGCGATCAGCACCGCGAAGCCGCCGACGTGCACGAGCGCTTCTTTTTCGGGATCCACGGGGCGCCCGCGCAGCATCTCGACGAGGATGAACACGGCGCGGCCGCCGTCGAGCGCCGGAATCGGCAGCAAGTTGAAGATGCCGAGCGAGATCGAGATCATCGCGGCCAGCGAGAACACCATGAACGGGCCGAACTGCTGGGCCTGGGCCGACACGCGCATCATCCCGATCGGTCCCTGCACTTGGCCTGCGACGGTCGACGGGTGGGTAACGAGCGCGCCGAGCGCCCCCGCCGTCGCCTGGATCACGCCGGTAAACTGCGACCACGTTGCCTGCCATGCGGTCGCGACGCCGACCCGCTGGGACGTGGGCAGCGGCGTGAAGCCGAGCCGGCCGATGATCGCTCCGTTGCGCGGATCCTTGAACGCGACCGGCGTCACGTCGACCGCCGCCGCGTGTCCGGCACGCGTGTAGCCGAGGTGGAGCCGCTTGCCGATCGAGCCGTGAATCGTATCGACGAGCGTCTTGCCGTCGCTGACCGCGCGCCCGTCGATCGCGACGATCGTGTCGCCCGAACGGAGGCCCGCCTTGTCGGCCGCCATGCCCGGCACGAGCTGATAGATGGTGGTCGTGGACGTCTCGCCGGGGATCCCGAAAGCGAGCGCGCCGCCGAACAGCAGCACCAGCGCGACGATGAAGTTCGCGATGGGACCGGCGAGGACGATCCCGAGGCGCTGGAGCGGCGTTTTGGCTTGGAAGTTGTCGGGCTCGTAGTCGGCTGCCGTCTTGCGGAACTCGCGCTGCTGCTCGGCCTGGGTGGACTGGCCGTCCTCGCCCTTCATCTGGCAATAGCCGCCGATCGGCAGCAGGTTGAGCCGGTAGTGGGTGCCGCTGCGAGGGGAGGTCCACTTGAGCAGCGTCGGGCCCATGCCCATCGCAAAGTCGGTCACGCGCACACCGTTGAGGCGCGCAACGATAAAGTGCCCGTATTCGTGGAGGACCACGAGGACGGACAGCATCAGCAGAAAGATGACGATTGATTGCGGGCTCATGTGCTCCGTGAAGCCTTGGCTGTCCGTTGAACGACGAACGCATGGGCCTCGTCTCGGGC
>JAXDMA010000009.1:0-6402 GCA_034666305.1 Vulcanimicrobiota bacterium | reverse complement strand
GTCCCCACCTTGCCCAGGCTCCGGCGGGCTATGTCGTCGCCGACCATCCTCGAATTTCGCGACGTTGCGCGCGTAGATTGTGGCTCTCCGCTTAAGCCACGATACCAAGGGCGCGAGAATGTAAGTGCCATCATGCACGCACTGCGTCGGGTAAATGCCATTTTACAGCGGCTTCCATGTAAAATGGCACCATCGCGTTCTAGCTGCAGCCGCTGGTGGTGCCGCAGCTGTCGCACTTCAGGCATGTGCCGTTGCGGACGAGGGTGAACTGGCCGCATTGGGTGCAGGCGTCGCCGCTGTAGCCTTTCGCGATCGCTTCGCGCGCTTTGGCTTGGACGATCTGGCCACGGGCCGGCGATGCCGATGAGGCGGGAGAAGAAGCCACCGCGCCGACCGGCTCTGGAACGCGCGTGACGACTGCCGTTGCGGGCGGTGTCTTTGCGACCGGAGTCGTGGGAGCGAGGTAGTGGACTTCGCCGCTGTCTTCTTCGCCGACGTACTCCGGTTCTGGCCCCATCGCGTCGACCGCGGTTGACGGTTGCACCTGGGCGAGGTCGTAGCGGCCGAGATAGCTCACGGCGAGCTCGCGGAAGATGTAGTCGAGGATCGACGTCGCCATCTTGATGTTGGCGTGTCCGACTACCGGGCCGTTGGGCTCGAAGCGCGTGAACGTGAACGCGTCGACGTACTCTTCGAGCGGGACGCCGTGCTGTAGACCCAGCGACACCGCGATCGCGAAGTTGTTCATCAAGCTGCGGAAGGCGGCGCCTTCCTTGTGCATGTCGATGAAGATCTCGCCGAGCGAGTTATCGCCGTATTCACCGGTGTGGAGGTAGACCTTGTGTCCACCGACCACGGCTTTCTGCGTGTAGCCGCTGCGGCGATCCGGCATCCGCCGGCGCTTCGCGATGTAGCGGTACACGACGCGCTCCGCGACGCGGACCGCGCCCTCGTACGGGGTCAGCGGAACGTCGGCTTCCTCGGGTCCACCCACGTCGTAGCTCGCCGCGAGCGGCTGTGAGAGCTTCGAGCCGTCGCGGTAGAGCGCTACCGCCTTGACCATCTTTTCCCAGGAGTAGCGATACGCTTCTTTGACGTCGGAGATCGTCGCGGTCTGCGGCAAGTTGATCGTCTTCGAGATCGCGCCCGACACGAACGGCTGCGCCGCCGCCATCATGTCGACGTGCGCGAGCGGACGGATGTACCGCGCGCCGTGCTTGCCGCACGGGGTCGCGCAATCGAACACCGGGAGGTGCTCTTCCTTGAGGAACGGTGCGCCTTCGAGCGTCATCCGCCCGCAGATCACGTCGGAGGCTTCCTCGACCTGCGCTTGGGTGAACCCGAGCGTGTCGCGCAGGATCGAGTGGTTCCAGTCCTGGAGCTGCGCGTCGGTCATGCCGAGCTTCTCGCGGCAGAACTCCTCGCCCAGCACGTACTGGTTGAACACGAAGCCGATCTCGAACGCGCCCAGGAGCAGCGACTCGATCTTCGCGATCGTCTCGTCGTCGAAGCCCTTCGCGCGCAGCGTCGCCTTGTTGATGTGCGGCGTGCCTTCGAGGGTGTTCGTCCCTTTTGCAAACGTCTCGATCGCGGCGATCTGCTCGTTGTTGTAGCCGAGCCGGCGCAATGCGGGCTCGACCGACTGGTTGACGATCTTGAAATGTCCGCCACCGGCGAGCTTCTTGAACTTCACGAGCGCGAAGTCGGGCTCGATGCCGGTGGTATCGCAATCCATGACCAGCCCGATTGTGCCGGTCGGAGCGATGCACGTGACCTGCGCGTTGCGGTAGCCCGCGACTTCGCCGATCGCGAGCGCGTTGTCCCACATCGACCGCGCGAGTGCCCACGTTTCTTGCGTGAAAAGAGTCGGCGCGTGCGTGGTTGGTTTGATCGTCAGCTCTTCGTATTCGTCGGCCGGGGCGGCGTACGCGGCGCGGCGATGATTGCGCATGACGCGTCCCATGTGTTCTGCGTTCGCGTCGTATTTCGGGAAGGGCCCGAGTTCGCGCGCTACCTCGGCTGAGGTCTTATAGGCAGCGCCGGTCATCAATGCGGAAACCGCGGCGCACCAGCCGAGTCCTTCGTCGGAGTCGTACGGGAGGCCGAGATGCATGAGCATCGTTCCGAGATTGGCATATCCGAGGCCAAGCGTGCGGAACTCGAACGACTTTTGCGCGATGGTCCGACTCGGGAATTGCGCCATGAGCACGCTGATCTCGAGCGTGAACGTCCAGATGCGGCAGGCTTCGGCGAATCGCCGGGGATCGAAATGTCCCGACTCGTCGAGGAACTTGACCAGGTTCAGCGAGGCCAGATTGCAGTTGTGCGCAATCATGCCTTCTGCGATCAAGGAGTGCGTGACGGGCTCCGTGATGTCGTACACGGTCTCGACGCCATCGGGGACGATCGACAAGACTTTGGGCGCACGCGGGTTCTTGAGAGCACCGAGGAACGGCCGGTCCAAGATCGTCCGCGCTTGCGCGTCTTTTTCCGCAGAGCACGGGAAGCCGACCAGGCTGAGGAATTTGCGCGCCTGTTGATTGTAGATCCGGAGCTGCCCCTGCGGATTCTTTCGGCCTTCGGGATGGGCCCACGTTTGACGCGATGTGATCCCGAGGTCGGAGAGCAGGAGCTGAACGGATCCCAGCAGCGCCGGCGACGACGAGGCCAGCATGACGTTTTTCTCCGTCGCGCCGGGCTCTTTGCGAAGGCACCCGTCCGCCGAGAACAGACCCTGAAGGTACGCGATCTTCAAGTCGCTCGCCACACCATGGATCCCGCTGGGGACGTTCTTCTCGGTCGCGATGCCTTGCTTGAAACCATAGTTTTCCTGCAGCATCGCGACGAGAGAACCCTGCGATGCGTTCGTCTGCATCACACCGCTGCGCTGCGTGTAAATGTTCGACGTTTTCGTTGAGGCCGGGAACGTTTGCGACGCAAACCCCGCCGCGATGGTCTTGAGACCGTTGAGCTCGGCGGTCATGGAGTCCGCAGTGGCAGTCTCGGTCGGGCCGAACACGAGCGCGACCGTGTCTTTGCTGAACACGCCGTCGCCCGTGAGCCACCCGAGCATCTGCCAGCGTTTCGCTTCGAGGGGGTCGGAGGAGAACGCGACCGTGTCGCCGCTTTCGCGGATCGCGATCCGGTCGGAACCGGTCTCCAGCGTATCGAGCCGTTTCCAGTCGCCGGTCGACGTCAAGAACTTATGGTCGCCCGTGGCACGGATCACACGGCCGTCCTTGAGCGTCATCTTGAAGACTTGCCGCTCACCGACTTTCGTCACGAACGCGCGACGATATGCCGTCAGACGACGGTCATCGTGCTCGCCGTAGACGTCCGTGGTCACCATGACGCGTTCGCCGGCTTCCTGCGAAGCAAAGAGATCGGCGACGGTGCGCAGACCGTGCGGCGTGCTGATGCGCGTCTCGGGGGCAAAGCATGCGGTATCGTCGAGGAAGACGTACTCGCTGCAGGGGTTACTTGCGTTGATTCGGCCATCCGCCGGGCAGGTGTGCCACTCGTTGATTGTCGTGTCGAATTGCAAGCCCGGGTCGGCGCACTGCCACGCGGCAAGACCGATCTTTTCCCACAACTCTGCGGCGGGCACGACCTTCGGTTTCGGGTTTCCGTCTCTGCGACGCGGAACCAGATCCCAACTCTGCCCAGCATCGAGGCGCGCAAAAAACTCGTTCGGAACGCGAACGGAGTTATTCGAGTTTTGCCCGGAGACCGTCGCGTACGCCTTGGAATCCCAATTGGTGTCGTACGTCTCGATGGTGAGCTCTTTGTAGCCCTGTTTCGCGTAGTCGAGCGCGTACTGAATGCTCGCCTGCGGGATTCCGGCGCTGAGCGCGGCGCGCATCGCCGCCTTCAGACCAGGATTCAGCGCGGGATCGAGGCGCGCTGACTCCGGCAGCGACGCATCGTTCGCGGCCTTCATGATCGTGTTGAGATGCTTCTCGCTAATGATCGAACCGGTAACGAGGTCGGCGACTTTCTGCTCCTCCGTCACCTTCCACGTGATGAACTCTTCGATGTCGGGATGATCGAGATCGAGGCACACCATCTTGGCAGCACGGCGCGTCGTGCCGCCGGATTTGATCGCCCCGGCCGCGCGATCGCCGACCTTGAGAAACGACATCAAGCCGGACGACGTGCCGCCGCCGGACAGCTTCTCGCCTTCGCCGCGAATCTTCGAGAAATTCGAGCCCGTGCCGCTGCCATATTTGAAGATGCGCGCTTCACGAACCCACAGGTCCATGATGCCGCCCTCGTTTACGAGATCGTCGCTTACACTCTGGATAAAGCAAGCATGCGGAGCTGGGTGCTCGTATGCTGACGTCGACTCCGCGAGGACGCCCGTCTTTCCATCGACGTAATAGTGGCCCTGAGCCGGACCCGAGATCCCGTACGCCCAGTGCAGCCCGGTATTAAACCATTGGGGCGAATTTGCGGCACCGATCTGCCGCGCCAGCATCGCGCACATCTCGTCGTAGTAGGCCCGTGCTTCGAACTCGCTGTCGAAGTAGCCGTGCTTGAAGCCCCAGTACGTCCAGCAGCCGGCCAGGCGGTTGAACACCTGGCGCGCGTCCGTCTCCATGCCAAACTTCGCATCGTCGGCCGCCTCCGAGCGCCACAGCCACTCCGGCACGCCCTCTTCCTCGACGCGCACCGTCTTGTCCGGGACCCCGGCCTTGCGGAAGTACTTCTGGGCCAGGATGTCCGTCGCGACTTGCGACCACCCCGTGGGAATGTCGATGTCCTTCGCTTCGAAGACGACCTTGCCGTCGGGGTTCACGATGCGCGACGTGCGCGGCTCGAAAGCGATCCCCGCGTAGGGTTCGCCGGGGGCGGAGTAGGTGCGCGAGAACTTCATTCCGGCTGCGTCCTCTTGGTCGCGAAGTGGCGTGGCGGAGACTTCCGAGTATCGAACATGCGTTCGATTTCGTCAACCCTCCGGGGTGCCCAAGAGCGGCCCGGACACAAGGCCTTGTGTCCGTTGCCGCCGGGCTGTACCAGATATTGTACCCCTTGGCGGAGATGGACACAAGATGTTCCGGATACCTTGTGCATGCGGCGTGGAGGGCCGAAGATTCCGGGGGACCCGCGGTGGAGGGCCGCAAGCGGGCGGCCTGTGAGGGGCTGCGAGCGGGGTGACCGAGCTGTGGACGGAACCGGGGATAGCGTGGAGAGGTTCCGCGCCGACCATCATGCCGACACGCTCCCCGACGTGTCCCTCGACGAGCTCGCCGCGCGCGGGATGCGCGGTATCGTCGTCGATTTGGACAACACGGTTTGCGCGTATCGCCGGCCCGAGCTCGCGCCGGGCGTCGCGGACTGGGTCGCCGCGGCGCGCGATCGCGGCTTCGCGCTCGTCCTCGTCTCCAACAATTTCACGGAGCGCGTCACGGCGGTCGGCGCCCAGCTCGGCATCCCCGTGGTCCCGAACGCACTCAAGCCGCTGCCCTTCGCGTTTTTGCGCGCCCTCAAGCTGCTCGGTACGCCGCGCCGCGCGACCGTGGTGATCGGCGATCAGCTCTTCACGGACGTGCTCGGCGCGAAGTTTCTCGGCTTGCGGACCATCCTGACCAAGCCGCTGGTCGAGAAAGACTTTCCACTCACGCGCTTGCTTCGGTTTCTCGAGCGCACCATTGCGGGACGAACCTGACCGTGGCCGTCGCCGCCGTCGTCTTCGATCTCTACGGGACGCTGCTCGCCATCGACTCGATGCAAACGCACGTCGCCGCTGCCGGTGTCCGGAATCCGGCCGAATTCGTGGCCGACTGGCGCCGCAAGCAGCTCGAGTACTCGTTTCTGACGACCATTGCGAACGCATATCGCGACTTCGACGAGTTGACGGCGGACGCGCTGGCGTTCACGTGCGAGCACCGCGAGGTCGAGCTCGATTCGCCGGTGATGCGTGCGCTTGCCGAAGCATGGCGCACGATGCCCGCGCACGACGATGTCGGTCCGGTCCTCCAAACACTCGCTGCGCGGAACATCCCGCTGGCAGTGCTGACGAACGGAACGCCTTCGTCCGCGAACACGGCGCTCGAGCATGCCGGCGTGCGCGGGTTGCTGGCGGACGTGCTGTCCGTGGACACCGTGCGCGCGTACAAGCCCGACCCGCGCGTCTACGCGCTGGTCACGGCGCGCTTCGCGTGCACGCTGCGCGAGATCGTGTTCGTGTCGTCCAACGCGTGGGATGTGTGGGGTGCGGCGGCATTCGGTTTCCGCGTCGCATGGTGCAATCGCGCGCGCGGCACCTTTGAAATCTTGAGGCCGCTGCCCGAGACGACGCTCGCCGGCTTGCACGAGCTGCCGGCCTTCGTGGCCGGTGCGCGGTGAGGGTACACACCGAGGGACACAGACGCAACGACGGAGGCGAACGGTCATGAACGA
>JAXDMA010000008.1:0-18316 GCA_034666305.1 Vulcanimicrobiota bacterium | reverse complement strand
CTCGAGCGCACCATTGCGGGACGAACCTGACCGTGGCCGTCGCCGCCGTCGTCTTCGATCTCTACGGGACGCTGCTCGCCATCGACTCGATGCAAACGCGCGTCGCGGCTGCCGGTGTCCGGAATCCGGCCGAATTCGTGGCCGACTGGCGCCGCAAGCAGCTCGAGTACTCGTTTCTGACGACCATTGCGAACGCATATCGCGACTTCGACGAGCTGACGGCGGACGCGCTGGCGTTCACGTGCGAGCAACGCGAGGTCGAACTCGATTCGCCGGTGATGCGTGCGCTGGCCAACGCATGGCGCACGATGCCCGCGCACGACGATGTCGCTGCGGTCCTCCAAACACTCGCTGCGCGGAAAATCCCGCTGGCGGTGCTGACGAACGGGACACCTTCGTCCGCGAACACCGCGCTCGAGCATGCCGGCGTGCGCGGGTTGCTGGCGGACGTGCTGTCCGTGGACACCGTGCGCGCGTACAAGCCCGACCCGCGCGTCTACGCGCTGGTCACGGCGCGCTTCGCGTGCACGCCGCGCGAGATCGTGTTCGTGTCGTCCAACGCCTGGGATGTGTGGGGTGCGGCGGCATTCGGTTTCCGCGTCGCATGGTGCAATCGCGCGCGCGGCACCTTTGAAATCCTGAGGCCCCTGCCCGAGACGACGCTCGCCGGCTTGCACGAGCTGCCGGCCTTCGTGGCCGGTGCGCGGTGAGGGTACACACCGAGGGACACAGACGCAACGACGGAGGCGAACGGTCATGAACGAGAGCAGCGGCGTTCCCGATGCGGGCACGAGCGAAGAGCCGGCGCTGACGCAACGCAACACCGCGACGGTCGGCGGTGAACAAGACCTCGGCGCGGACGGGAACGGCGGCGCCGCGCCGACCTACGGCCCCGCGGGCAACACGACGGACGCGCAAGAAGAAGGCGCCGGCGAATGAGCGCCGATTTGCTGCGGATCAAGGAGCCGTCGTCCCCCGTCGCCGGACCCTACGGCCACCCCTTCCATCCGATCGCCGTGACGATTCCCATCGGCACGTGGGTTGCGAGCCTGCTTTTCGACGTCGCGTCGCAGCGTAGTGAAGAACCGCGCGTCTTCGCGCGTGGGAGCGCGGAACTCGTGAAAACGGGTCTCGCCGGCGGAGCTGCGGCGGCATTTCTCGGCTTCCTCGACTATGTGAAGATTCCGAAGAAGAGCGCGGCAGGGGTTACCGCGACGACGCATCTGGCGCTCAACGTGACGTGCATGGCGTTGTACGTGATGAACCTCGCACAGCGCGAGCGCCGCCTGCAGGCCGCAGCCACGCGCGACGCGGCGGTATCCGGGAACGACATCGGACTCTCGCTGCTAGCGCTCAGCCTTCTCGGCGCATCCGGCTGGCTGGGCGGCATGTTGTCGTATCGCTACGGCGTGCGCGTTGCCGACGAGCGCACGCAGTTGGAGGGGCTCCAGACCATCGTATGACGCCGCTCCCGCTGCTGATCGCCGGCGGCGGGATCGGCGGTCTTGCCGCCGCGCTCGCGGTCGCGCGCACGGGCCGCGCGGTGCGCGTGCTCGAACGCGAGCCGCGCTTCGGTGAGATCGGCGCGGGGCTGCAGCTCGCCCCGAACGCATCGCGCGCGCTCGCGCGACTCGGCGTGCTCGACGCGATCGCGCCGTATGCCGTGTTTCCGCGCCGCATCGTGTGGCGCGACGCGCGCACCGCCGCGCAGGTCACCGCGCTCGACCTCGGCGACGCGTTTCGCGCGCACTTCGGCTACCCGTACGCGGTGATGCACCGCGGCGATCTGCTCGACGTCCTGCTCGAAGCGTGCCGGGCCGACACGCGCATCGTGCTCGAGGCGTCGCGCGCTGTGGTCGATGTCGAGGATCGCACAGGTGGCGTGCGCGCCGTGTGCGCGGACGGCACGACGTACAGCGGTACGGCGCTCGTCGCCGCGGACGGTTTGTGGTCGCGCTTGCGCAAGCTGGTGCACGACGACGGCGATCCGGTTGCCGCGCGTTATGTCGCGTATCGCGGCACGCTCCCGGTCGCGGAGCTGTGGGAAGGCGCCGGCCTCGACGACGTGACGCTTTGGACCGCGCCCGATCTGCATTTCGTGCAGTATCCCATCCGCGGCGGGCAGCTGTTCAACCAAGTCGCCGTCTTCCGCAGCGACCGCTACCGGCCCGACTCCGACGACTGGGGCACGCCGGACGAGCTCGACGCGCGGTTTGCGGCCAGTTGCGCCGCCGTGCAGGCCGGGATCGCGCGGATCGGGCGCGATCGCCATTGGACGATGTACGATCGCGAACCGATCGCGCAGTGGAGCCGCGGCCGGCTCGTGCTGCTCGGCGACGCTGCGCACCCGATGCTGCAATACCTCGCGCAGGGAGCATGTCAAGCGCTCGAAGACGCCGTCGTTCTCGGTGATGCGCTGGCCGCGCACGACGATTCGGCCGTCGCCTTCGAAGCGTATCGCGACCGCCGTTATCTGCGCACCGCGCGCGTGCAGTACAGCGCGCGCCTGTTCGGGGAGATCTGGCACGTCGGCGACGTCGGTGCGACGTTGCGCGACGCAATGCTCGCCGGCCGTCGCGACGACGACTTCGGTCACGTCGAGTGGCTGTACGGCTGGCGGCCGTGATGGAGGCGCACCCTTCGACAGGCTCAGGGTGACACTGACAGGCTCAGGGTGACACTCATAGCTAAGGTACAACTTGTGACGCCCGCCCGGACCGAGCTCCCGAAGATCTACGACCCCGCCGAAGTGGAGCCGCGGCTGTACGCTCGCTGGTTGGAGGCGCGCGTCTTCCATGAAGAACCCGATCCGGCGCGGCCACCCTTCATCATCTCGATGCCGCCGCCGAACGTCACGGGTCGCGCGCACCTCGGCCACGCCTCGACGTACACGACGCAGGACGTGCTGACGCGCTATCACCGCATGCTCGGCGAGAACGCGGACTGGCTGCCCGGGCAGGACCACGCCGCGATTGCCACCGAGACCGTGCTGATTCGCGAGCTGGCGAAGGAAGGCGCGACGCGCGAGTCGCTCGGCCGCGAGGGATATCTTGCGCGCGCATGGCGCTGGCGCGAGCAGTACGGGGGCGAGATCAACGAAGCGTTCCGGCGGCTCGGCTTCGGGCCCGACTGGGAGCGCGAGCGCTTCACGATGGATGCGGGGTTGTCGGCCGCCGTCACCAAGGTGTTCGTCGACCTCTACAACGACGGGCTGGTGTATCGCGGAACGCGCCTGGTGAACTGGGATCCCCAAGCGCAATCGACGCTCTCCGACGCCGAGGTGGAAGACGAAGAGACCGACACGTTCCTGTGGCACATCCGCTATCTCGCCGAGAACGGCGGCGAAGGACTCGTGATCGCGACGACGCGGCCGGAGACGTATCTCGCGGATGTTGCTGTGGCCGTGCACCCCGACGACGAGCGCTACGGCCACTTGATCGGAAAGAACGTCGTGTTGCCGATCGTCGACCGCGCCATCCCGGTGATCGCGGACGAAGCCGTGGAGCCGGCGTTCGGCACCGGCGCGGTCAAGGTAACGCCCGCGCACGATGCGACCGACTACGAGATCGGTCAGCGCCACCAGTTGCCGATGCCGACCGTCATCGACTTCGACGGCCGCATCGCCGCGCCGATCTGGCGCTACGACGAGGCGCCCGAACGCCGTGCGCCGATCGACGCGCAGGCGGAGAAGATGCACGGCTACATCGGCTTCGACCGCTTCGAGGGGCGCAAGCGCATCGTCGACGATCTGCGCGTGCTCGGCTCACTTGTGGAAGAGAAGCCCTATCGCACGACGCTGCCGCTCTCCTCGCGCACGCACGCGGTTATCGAACCGCTTCTGTCGCTGCAATGGTTCGTGAAGATGCAGCCGCTCGCGCAGCCGGCGATTGAAGCATACCGCAACGGCGTGCCGCGCTTCGTGCCGGAGCGCTTCGGCCGCACGTATGCAGCCGGGCTCGAGCAGATTCGCGACTGGAACATCTCGCGCCAGGTCTGGTGGGGCCACCAGCTGCCGGTGTGGTACACGCCGAACGACGACGTCGTGGTCGCGCCCGACGAAGCGGAGGCGAAGCGCATTGCGCGCGAGCGCTACGGCACGGCCGACTTGCGGCGCGATCCCGACACGCTCGACACGTGGTTTAGTTCCGGCTTGTGGCCGTTTTCGATCTTGGGCTGGCCCGAGCGCACGCCCGAGATGGACCACTGGTATCCGAACCAAGTCATGGTCACTAGCCGCGACATCATCTTCCTGTGGGTGTCGCGCATGGTCATGCTGGGCTTGCGCTTCGTCGGCAAGATTCCGTTCGACATGGTCTTCGTGACGCCGCTCGTGTTCGACATGCACGGCCGCAAGATGTCCAAGTCGCTCGGAAACGCGATCGACCCGATGGTCGACCTCGTGCCGAAGTACGGTGCCGACGGCACACGCTTCGGCGCGCTGCGCCAGATGCGCCTGGAATCGCAGGAGCTGCGCTTCGACGAGCGCTATTGCGACGAGGCCAAACGGTTTGCGACGAAGCTCTGGAATGCGCTGCGTTACACGTGCGCGTTGCCGGAAGGGCTTCCGGGCGCGGCCGTGCTGCCGTCGCGCGAGAAGCTGACGCTCGCGGACAAATGGATCCTCACCGAGCTGCACGCTTGCGCCGAAACGGTCACCAAGGCATACGACGGCTTCGCGTTCGGCGTTGCAGCGGACGCGCTGCTGCAGTTCGGCTGGTACACGTTCTGCGACTGGTACGTCGAAGCGACCAAAGCGGAAGGCCAGCAAGAGACGCGCGGCGCGGTGCTGTCGTTCGTGCTCAACACGTTCGTGCGTGCGATGCACCCGATCGCCCCGTTCGTCACCGAGGAGATCTGGTTGACGCTCCCGCACGACGGCGCGACGATCGTCACGGCGTCGTGGCCCGACCTTGCGGAGATGCCGTCGTTCCCCGACGACGCGGCACTGTTCGGCGCGGTGATCGAGAAGGTCGAACAGCTCCGTAACGCGCGGTCCGAGTGGGCGATCGCGCCCAAAGACTGGATGCGCGTCGAAATCCCCGCGGCTCTCGCAGCGGAGCGCGGCATCGTCGAGACGATCGCCACGCTCGCGCGCGCGCACATCACGACGTACGACGGCGGCGACGGCAGCGTGCGCGACCGTATCCTCGCCGTACGCGGCGTGGCGGACACGGCGAAGCTGCGGCAGCGCTACACGCGTGAGATCGCGCGCCTAGAGTCCGAGGTCACGCGGTCGGAGAAGAAGCTCGCGAACGAAAGCTTCACCGCCAAGGCGTCACCGGACGTCGTCGCCGCGGAGCGCGCGAAGCTGGACGAGTACCGCCGCGAGCTCGCGCGCAACCGCGCGGCGCTCGACGCGCTCCCGCCAGACTAGCGGACCGCTAAGCTCGGTTCCGGTTCGTCGGCGCCGCGGCCCGGAATCGCGCGCGTGTGGCGCGGGTCGAGTTTTTCGCCGCAATGCCCGCACACGAACTGCGGATCGGCGCGGTGTTCGCAATTCGCGTGCATCAGCACCACGGGCGGACCGTCTTCGGCGTACCAGCGGTCGCCCCAGCCGAGCAGCGCGAGGATCACCGGATACAGGTCGCGGCCTTTCGCCGTGAGCCGATATTCCACGCGGACCGGCCGCTCCTGATACGCGCGCTCTTCGAAGACACCGTGCTCGACCAGCCGCCGCAAACGCACCGCGAGAATGTTCGGCGAGATCCCGAGCCGTTCGACGAAGCCGTCGAAGCGGCGCACGCCGCGAAACGCCTCGCGGATCACGAGCAGCGTCCACCACTCGCCCAGCACGTCGAGCGCGCGGGCGATTGAGCAATTCATCTCGTCGAAGCTGCGACGCTTGGCCAATGCGACCACCTCCGTTGGAAGGACATATCGACGGCCGGGTTCGAAGTTCCTTGCATGATGCAAGTCACTCGCGAACGCCTCGTGACCTGGGAAGACCCGCTCGCATCCTCGGGCGAGCTGCGCGACATGTCCGGCCTCGAAGCGATTCAGGCGGTGCGCGACGGGCGCGTCCCGCCGCCGCCGATCGCGCGGCTCATGAACTTCACGATCGCCGAAGCGGACGAAGGCCGCGTCGTGTTCGAAGGCTATCCCGGCGAGGAGCACTACAACCCGATCGGCGTCGTGCACGGCGGCTTCGCGTTGACGCTGTTCGACTCGGCGATGGGCTGTGCCGTGCACACCACGCTGCCCAAGGGTGTGGCATACACCACCACCGACGTCCAGGTGCGCTTCATTCGCGCGATCACGAAAGACACCGGGCCGGTGCGCTGCGAGGCGAAGGTGGTGCACGTCGGCCGCTCGACCGCGGTTGCGGAAGCGACGCTGCGCGACGGCACCGGCCGCGTGCTCGGAACCGGGACGACCGCCTGCGCGATCCTGCGGCCGTGAGCGCCGCGCGGCGCTGAAAGCCGGCGCCGCGAAGGCGTAGCCGGACCGGGACGACGAAGGTCCGTCCGATGCAGACCGCGGTGGCGAGGCGACGCGTACTGATGTCGCCCGACGAGATCGACCGGGCGATCGCGCGCATGGCCCACCAAATCGTCGAACCGGAAGACGCCCAGGACGGGCTCCTGCTCATCGGCATCCGCCGCGGCGGGGAAGCCCTCGCCCGGCGTCTTGCCTCGAAGATCGCCGAGATCCGGGGCTCTCTCCCGCAGCTCGGCTTCCTCAACATCAACTTATATCGCGACGACGACGTCGCGCGCGAGCTGCCCGAGTCCGAGATCCGCAGCGGCATCACCGGTCAGACCGTGGTGCTCGTCGACGACGTGCTCTACACGGGCCGCACCGTGCGCGCCGCGCTCGACGCGGTGACCGACCTGGGCCGCCCGCGTGCGATCCGCCTCGCCGTGCTCATCGATCGCGGGCTGCGCGAGCTGCCGGTGCAACCGGAATTCGTCGGCAAGGTGATCCCGACGAGCCGGCGCGAGCACATCGACGTTCTCCTCGCCGCGCAGCGTTCCGACGCCGACGTGGTGACCGTTCACGACGAGGACCGTGCCGCTCCGTAGCCTGCTCGACGTCGACGACCTGGCCCCCGACGAGCTCGTCTCCGTCCTGGACCGCGCGATGGCGTTTCGCGACGCGTTACCGACGCGCGAGCTGTGCGCCGGCGTCCCCGTCCTGAACCTGTTCTTCGAAGCGTCGACGCGCACCGCGACGTCGTTCACGCTTGCCGAGCAGCGCGTCGGCGCCGACGTCATCACCTTCGCGCCGGGCGCGTCGAGCCTGGGCAAAGGCGAGACGATCGCCGACACGGCGCTGACGCTGCGCGGCATCGGCGTGCGTGTGATCGTGGTGCGCCATCCGGAGTCGGGGTTCGCGCGCCGGCTTTCCGATTCGTTCGACGGCCACGTGATTAACGCGGGCGACGGCACGCACGCGCATCCCACGCAGGCCCTGCTCGATCTCATGACGCTGTACCAGGAGTTCCGGCGCTTCGACGGCTTGCGCGTCGCGATCGTCGGCGACATCCTGCACTCGCGCGTCGCGCGCTCGAACATCGTCGGGATGCGCGCGCTCGGGATCGACGTCACGCTGGTCGGCCCCGCGACGCTGCTGCCGCGCGATTTCATCGCGCCGGGCGTGCGCATCGACCGCGACCTCGACGCGGTGCTCCCGCGCGTGGACGCGGTCATGATGCTGCGCATCCAGCGCGAGCGCATCGAGACGGGATTGCTGCCGTCGCTCGACGACTACACGCCGCGCTATCAGCTCAACCGCGCGCGGCTGCGCTCGCTGCGCGGCGACGCGATCATCCTCCACCCCGGACCGTACAACCGCGGGGTGGAGCTGACCGACGACGTGCTCGACGACCCGCGCTCGCGCTACGTCGCGCAAGTCCACAACGGCGTGTTCGTGCGCATGGCCGTCCTCGATCTGCTGGTAAACGGCGCGCCGGTACCGGCGTGAAGACGTTAGTTCGCGGCGGTCGCCTCATCGATCCCGTGCAGGGTATTGATGCGCTGCTCGACGTCCTCATCGAGAACGGGTTCGTTTCGCGCGTCGGCGAGCACATCGACGACGCCGAAGCCCGCGTGGTCGATGCGTCCGGTGCGATCGTCGCGCCCGGCTTCATCGACATGCACGTTCACCTGCGCGAGCCGGGCCAGACGCACAAGGAAACGATCGCGACCGGGACGGCTGCCGCGGTCGCCGGCGGTTTCACGGCCGTCGCGTGCATGCCGAACACGGAGCCCGCGCTCGACTCGGCGGCGATCGTCGCCGAGGTGGTCCGGCGCGCCGACGCCGCGGGGCTCGCGCGCGTGTACCCGGTCGGCGCGCTGACGCGCGGCCGTGCCGGCAGGGAGCTCGCGCCGTACCACTTGCTGCGCGACGCGGGCTGCGTCGCGTTCAGCGACGACGGTTCGACGGTGCGCGACGCGCGCGTGCTGCGCAACGCCGCTCGCTACGCCGCCGACCTGGAGTGCGCGTTCATCTCGCACTGCGAGGACGACGATCTCAAAGGCGGCGCGGTGATGAACGAAGGGCCGGCATCGATGCGGCTCGGGCTCGACGGCGCGCCCGCGCTCGCCGAGGACGTGATCGTGGCGCGCGACCTGCTGATCGCGGGCGACACCCAAAAAGCGTGGCACGTCGCGCACGTCTCGACAGCGACGTCGCTCGATCTCATTCGCTGGGCGCGTTCGCGCGGCGTGCGCGTGACGTGCGAGGTGACGCCGCACCACCTGGTGTTCCTCGACGACCGCTTCGACGACTACCGCGCCGACTCCAAAGTGAACCCGCCGCTGCGCGGGCCGCGCCACCGCGCCGCGCTGCGCGCCGCCGTGCTCGACGGCACGATCGACGCGTTCGCGACCGATCACGCACCGCACGGCCTGGACGAAAAGGCGCAGCTGCTCTCGCAGGCGCCGGTCGGCTTCAGCGGGCTCGAGATCGCGCTTGGCGCGTATGCGTTCGCGCTTCCGGACCTCCCGCTCGCGCGGTTCGTCGAGCTGCTGTCGGTGAACCCGGCGCGCATCCTCGGGGTGCCGGGCGGGACGCTCGACGTAGGCAGCCCCGGCGACGTGACCGTGTTCGCGGAACGTGCGTGGACCGTCGACGCGCGCATGTTCCGTTCCAAGGGAAAGAACACGCCGTTCGACGGGATGACCCTGCCGCGCCGCGCGCTCGCGACGGTGATCGACGGCGCCGTCGTGTTCGAGCACGGCGAGGTGTTCCCGCGCGAGGAGGTGCCCGCATGACGCACCGCGCGACGCTGCTGCTGGCCGACGGCACGCGCTTCGACGGCGACGGACTGAACGCGACCGGGATCGCGCTCGGTGAAGCGGTCTTCTACACGGGCATGACCGGCTACGAAGAAGCGTTGACGGATCCGTCGTACGCCGGGCAGATCCTCGCCTTCACGTATCCGCTGATCGGCAACTATGGCATCAGCGGCAGCGCGGCGCAGCACCCGCATGCGTGCGTCGCGGGCGCGGTGATCAAGAACCTCTCGCGCCATCCGTCGCATTACGAGTCGAAGCAGGATCTCGGCTCGTGGCTCGACGCCGAGGGCGTGCGCACCATCGTCGGCATCGACACGCGCGCGCTGACGATCGCCTTGCGCGAGCACGGCACGATCGCCGCGGCGCTCGCGGTCGGCGACGAAGCGATCGAATCCGTCGAGCACACGCTCCAGCGCTACGTGCTCGATGCGTCGACCAAAGGGCTTGTCGCCTCAGTCGCCGGCGCATACGCGCGCGGCGAGACGGTCGGCAGCGGCCGCAAGCACGTGGTGCTGCTGGACTGCGGCGTGAAACGAAACATCATTCGCGACCTGACTGCGCTCGACGCGCGCGTGACGGTGCTGCCGTACGGCGCGTCGCGCGACGACATTCTCGCGGAGAATCCCGATGCCGTGGTGGTTTCACCGGGACCGGGCGATCCGCGCGAGCTCGGCGACACCGTCGACACGTTGCGCGGCTTGATCGGCGAGAAACCCCTGTTCGGCGTGTGCCTGGGCCATCAGCTGCTCGCGCTGGCGTGCGGTGCTCAGACCTACAAGCTCAAGTACGGGCACCGCGGCGGAAACCAGCCGGTGAAAGACGTCGTGCACGACGAGGTGATCGTGACGGCGCACAATCACGGCTATGCGGTTGACGGTGCCTCGCTGCCCGCCGAGCTCGAAGCGACGATGGTCAACCTCAACGACGGCACCAACGAGGGCTTCCGGCACCGGACGCTGATGGTGGAAGCCGTGCAGTTCCACCCGGAGGCGTCGCCCGGCCCGTTCGACGCGCGCAATCTCTTCGCGCGCTGGCTCGACCGCGTCGAGTGAACCGCGGCGGGGCCGTACTCGGGCTCGCGATCGCGGCGCTGCTGACGGCGCCCGCGGGCGCGGCGAGCCTGCGAACGCTGCACGTCGACGCGCTGTCGATGCGCGCGGACCATGCGCGCGTCGCGGTCGGCCAGGTGTTCCACCTCGCGATCCACGTTCACGTTCGTGAGAACGTCGCCGCGCTCGACGAGCTGGTGGTGCCCGACGTCGGCACGATGAAGCTGGAAGGCGACGAGCGGAACGTGAGCAGCTCGCGGGCCGGCACCGACGTCGTGGAGACGTTGACGCTCGAGCCCACCATGGCGGGCGCCTTCACGTTCAAGGGCGCGTACCTCGACGCGATCGACGCGCGCACGCACAAGCCGTCGCGGTTTTCCGCGAATTCGGTACGTGTGGTCGTCGTCGCGCCTGCTCCGGCGATCGGGTCGCCCTACGCGGATGTCGCGCGGTTCATGCTCCCCATCATGCTCGCCGGCTCGGCGGTGCTCGTGGCGATCGCCGCCCTCGTCACGATCGTGAGGGTGCGCCGGCGCCGCGCGCCTGAAGTTGTCGCGCCGGTCGCGCCCGCTCCGCCCGCACCGGTCCGGACGCCGCGCGACGACGTCGCCGACGCGCTGCGCGCATACCGGTCCGCGCCGGCGAACGGCTCGCTCACGCGCTTGCGCGGCGCCTTGTTCGTCGCCGCCGGCACGAATGCGGGCGCCACGCTGCGCGACGCGCTCGCGGCGACGGCCGATTTTGCGCTGGGCGACGCGCTGACTGCGGCGGAGCGCACGGCGTTCGGACCCGCGCGCGAACGCGATGCGTCGTCCGCCGAGCTGATCGCCGCGACCGGCAGCTGGCTCGCGGCCGAACCCGTGCGTGCGCGATGAGCCGGCCGCGTGACGTCCTCGACGCACTGCACGCCACGATCGTCGGCCAAGACGAAGTCGTCGAAGCACTGGTCCTCGCGGTGATCGCGGGCGGCCACATCTTGCTCGAAGGCGCGCCGGGCGTCGCAAAGACGCTCGCATGCCGCGCGCTCGCCGCCGCGGTGGGCGGTGTTTTCCGGCGCGTCCAGTTCACGCCGGACCTGTTGCCGTCCGACATCGTCGGCGCGCGCATCTTCGACCAGAAGAGCGGCGACTTCACGACCGTGCTCGGCCCGCTCTTCGCCAACGTCGTGCTCGCCGACGAGATCAACCGCGCACCCGCGAAAGTGCAGTCCGCGCTGCTCGAAGGGATGCAGGAGCGCCGGGTGACGATCGGGCCGCAGACGCACGACCTGCCCGCGCCGTTCATCGTGCTCGCCACCATGAACCCGTACGATACCGAAGGCACCTACGCGCTGCCGCTCGCGCAGCTCGACCGGTTTCTCGCCAAGGCCGTCGTCGCGTACCCGTCGCGCGATGAAGAGCGGGCGATCGTCGATCGCTTCGGCGCCGGCGAACCTCCGTTGCGCGCGGACGTGGCGACGCTCGACGACGTGCTGCGGTGGCAGCGCGAGGCGCACGGCGTGTTCGTCGACGACAAGATACGCGACTACGCCGTCGACCTGACGCGAGCGACGCGAACCGCCGAGCTCGTCGCGCACGGTGCGAGCCCGCGCGCGGCGCTGGCGCTCGTCGTGCTGGCCCGTGCGCGCGCCTACCTCCAAGGACGCACCTTCGCGATGCCGGACGACGTGCGGGACGTCGCGCCCGCCGTGCTGCGGCACCGCATCTCGTACGACGACCGCATCGCGATCACGGGCGGCGATCCCGAAGACGTGGTGCGGCGCATCATCGCGTCGGTGCCGGCGCCATGAACGCGCTACGCGATGCGATTATCAGACGCGCTCGCGCGACGCCGCGGCGCGGCGGCGTCGTGCGCGGGACGCGACCCGGGGACGGTTTCGTGTTCTCGCAGCTGCGCGAGTATGTCGAAGGAGACGACCCGCGGCGCATCGACCACGCCGCGACCGCGCGCGTCGGCGCGCTGCAGACGCGCGTCTACCTCGAAGAGACCGCGCTCGTGCTCGCGGCGATCGTCGACGAGTCCGGTTCGATGCAGGTGGGCCGCAAACGTCCGCTCGCGGCGGCGGCCGGCGAAGCCGTGCGCGCGTGGTTCGGCGCGCTCGAAGGCGACGACCGTGCCGCGCGCATCGTCGACGAGCGGATCGTCCGGGACCGCCGTGCTGCGCCGCTCGTGCACGCGTCCGCGCCGTTCCGGTTCGCGTCCGCGCTGACGATCGCGCTGCGCGCGCTGCCGCGCGGCGCGTCGCTGCTCGCGGTGGTCGACGGCTTCGAGCTGCCCGAGGACGATGCGCTCGTGCGTGCAGCGCTGCGCTTCGACGCGACGGTGTTGCTGGCACGCGACCCCTGGCGTGACGACCTTCCGCTGCGCGGGGTTACGCGGCTGCGCGACGCGGAGACCGGGCGCGTGGCGCGAGTGTTCGTCGGCGCGCGCACGCGGACGCGCTATCGCACCGCGGCGCACGCGCGCGAGGCGGTGCTGCACGCGCGCTTTCGCGACGCCGGCTGGCGTGTCGGCACGCTGGACGAAACCGACGGCCGCGCGTCGCTGCTGCGCGCGTTCAACGTACCCGCATGAGCTTCGCGCATCCGGTGTGGCTCGTGCTGGGCGCCCTCCTCGGCGCGGCGTTCTGGTGGGCCGCGCGCGTCGCGGCGAGGCGCGCAGCCGCGTCGGCCTTGGCGTACAGCAACCTCGCGTTCTTCGAATCGGCAGCGAAGCAGCGTATCGATCCGGCACTCGTTCTGACGGGCGCCGGCGTCCTTGGCATCGTCGTGCTCGGGGCTGCGCTCGCGGGGCCGCGCTTCGTCGCAAGCGTGCCGGTGCGCGGCGGCGCGGTGGTGCTGTGCGTCGACACGTCGGGTTCGATGCGCGCGACCGACGTCGCGCCGACGCGGTCGGATGCCGCAGCCGCGGCCGTGCGCGCGTTCGTCGATGCGGTGCCCGACGGTACGCGGCTCGGTATCGTTGCGTTCGCGAGCGGCGCGGGCGTCGTGCAGCCGCTCACCGACGACAAAGATGCGGTCCGCGACGCGATCGCGCGCATTCCGCCGCCCAACGGCGGCACCGCGATCGGCGACGCCCTCATCACCGCCGGGCGGCTGCTGCCGCAATCGGGCCGCCGCGCCATCGTGCTGATCACCGACGGCGTGAACAACCTGGGCGCCGATCCGTCGCAAGTCGCACCGCAGATCGGCCAGAACGGCGTCGAGATCGACACCGTCGGCATCGGCACCAACGACAGCGGCCAGCTCGTGCCCGGCACCGATCAGGCGGCATCCATCGACGAGGAGGCATTGCGCCAGATCGCGTCCTCGGCGCGCGGCGCATACGCGCGTGCGAACGACGCCGGCACGCTGACGCGCCGCCTCGCGGCGCTCGCCGCGAGCACGACGATGGAGAAGAAGCGCATGGACGCGTCCTTGCCGCTCGCGGTCGCGGGCGGGTTCGTGGTTCTGCTGGCGCTGGGCGGCGGCATGCTGGCCGGCCGGTTCCCGTAGGAGCGCCCCGTGTCTGAATCCGACGTCAACGCGCACATTCGCGATCGCCGCATCAGCTACGAACGCGGCGAGCTCGACGCGACGACCGTGGCGCACGATCCGTTCGAGCAGTTTCGCGTGTGGCTCGAACACGCGCTGCACGCCGGCGGAATCGTCGAGCCGAATGCGATGAGCGTCGCAACCGTCGGCGCGAACGGGCGGCCGTCATCGCGCATCGTGCTCTTGCGGCAATGGGATGCGCGCGGCTTCGTGTTCTACACGAACTACGGTAGCCGCAAAGGCACGGAGCTCGGTGCGCAGCCGTTCGCGGCGCTGCTGTTCTGGTGGGGCGGGCTCGAGCGGCAGATCCGCATCGAAGGCGCGGTCGAGCGCGTGCTCGACGTCGAGAGCGACGCGTATTTCGCGACGCGGCCGCGCGGCCATCGGCTCAGCGCGTGGGCGTCGCGGCAAAGCGCCGTGGTGCCCGATCGCGACGCATTGCACCGCGGCATGAGCGACGCGGACGCGCGGTTCGCCGCCGACGTGCCGCGCCCGCCGTTTTGGGGCGGTTACCGCGTGGTCCCCGATCGCTTCGAGTTCTGGCAAGGGCGTCCGAACCGCGTGCACGACCGCGTCGCGTACGAACGCGACGCGGCCGGCTGGACGATCACCAGATTGTCGCCCTGATCAAAGCGCGGGGCGTTCGCGCGCGCCGGGCGTTAGCGCCGGCCGCAGTGTCCCCGGACCCAATGGCCCATGCGGCCGCGGTGGGGCGGGATCCAGTGCGAGCCGCGCGGGCAACGGCGGTGATCCATTCCCATCGGCGCGGCGGACGAGGTTTGCGGCGCGACGGCGAGGCCGAGGATGAACACGAGGGCGCTGAGCGACGCAATGAGCTTGGTCATGACGGAACCTCCGAAAAAGAAATGCAATGTTCCGACAACGCACGACGGTCCGGATCGGTGCCGGTTCAGAGCGCGAGAATGTCCGTGTCCGCCATCGTGGCGAGCTTCGCGCGCAAGGCCGCGAGCCTGTCGTGGTATCCGCCCGTCACCGATGCGTCGCGCAGCTTCGCATCGAGCGCCATGCCGTACGCCGTGATCAGCGCGCGCTCGCGCGGGACGTCGATGTCCGGTTTGACGCCGACGCCTTCCCAGTTCGTTTTGGTGATCGGGTTTCGGGCGCGCGCGTCCGGCACGAAGATCGAGAAGTGGTCGTCGATGCGCCGCGTGTCGCCTGGGTTCGCCCCGCCGCCGGTGGTCGCGCCGATCAGCGTGCCGCGCTTGAGCGCCTGCACGTCGTACGCGCACTCTTCGCCGCCGGAGAACGTCTCGCCCGAGGTGAGCACGTAGAGCGGCGCCGTGATTCGCGGCCCGGGCACGTCCGCGGTATAGGTCGAGTCGTTGATCGGCGGCTCGCCGTCGCCGCGGCCCACGAAGTCGTTCAGATGCGTTTTCGCCGGGAGGAAGTGACTGAGGAAACGCGCGATCGCCTCGGGGTCGCCGCCGTGATTACGGCGCAGATCGAGCACCACCGCGCTCGAATAGGCGACGCTGTTGACCGCCCCGTCGAACACGGCGTTCAGCTCCTGGCTCGCGCCCGGAAAATTGCGCAAGTCGATGTAGCCGACGTTGCCGGGGAGGTGCGCGACGCGCCCCAGCCCGTAGCCGCCTTCGCGCCATTGCCGCGCCATTGCCGCCACTTCAGCGGGGCTGGGTTTTCCGCCGGCGGGATCGTCGGGCGGATTCACGTCGGCGGAGTAGCGCAGCCGGACGTGTTTGTCGTGCAGAATGCCGGCGAGATCTTCGGTGACGCGCGTCGCGAGCGCCGTGTCGCGCAGCCCGTCGTAGGCACCCGACGCGGCGTTGCGGCGCAGCAGCTCGCCCGCGGCACGCGCCCGCGACGGATACACGTAGAACGTCTCGAGCTTGTTGGCTGCGCTCGCCGCGACGGCGCGGGCGGGATCATCGGCGGCGAGGGCCGGAGCGGTAGCGGCGAACAGCGCCAACCCCAGCGCGAAGGCGGTCGAACACTTCATGGGCCGAGTATAGCGCGCTTCACACCGCAGTTCACACTGATCATAAAAGGAGAAGCCTCGTTCGACGGCGTTTTTCTCGGTGGTGGATGAGATCGACCGCGCGATCCTCCGGCGGCTGCGCAACGATGCGCGGGTGAGCTTTCGTGATTTAGGCGAAGCGGTCGGGTTGAGCGCGAACGCCGTTGCGGAGCGGGTCAGGCGGCTCGTTGCAACGGGCGTTATCCGCGGCTTTCGGGCCGACATCGACCCTCGGGCGAACGGCACGCGCCTGGCGGCGTTCGTTGACCTGCGGCTGTCGACCGGGACGCCCGCCGATGCGTTCGAGGAGGCGCTGCGCGCGATGCCCGGGGTCGTGTCGGCGTCGCTGACTACCGGCAACTTCGACTACACGCTTCGCGTCGCAGTCGGGGACGAACGCTCGCTGGTCGCGCTGATCGAAGCGCTCCGAGCGCGCGGCGCGTCGGAGACGCACAGCCGCATCATCTTGCGCGAGACGGTCCTTTTGTGACCGGTTTGACAGCACGCTGGGGGCGAGGTTAGGAAAACCGACGATGATTGGTGTTGACTTGGTCGTCGCTAGCGGGATGGATTTCGGTGCGATACCGCGGCCGATCTGGCTCGTCGTCGTCGGCCTTCTGCTCATCGTTTGGGCCTTGGCCCCCGACGGCCTAGCCCTCGGAAAGCTTCAGCTTCCGCCGTCCAAACCGCTTTGGCGCCAAGGTTGCTACGCCGGAATCGGCGCGGTGCTCATCCTTGTCGGCATCTATTTCGTCAACGCGTCAGAACCGCGCACGAGCTTTGCAACGGTGATGCCGCGACCTACCCCATCTTTCGCCGCAAGCGCGCCGGCGACGGCACCTCTAGCCAGCGGTGCGGCGACGGTGAGTTCGGGTTCGGCGCAGCCGAACGTGAGGCATGCGCACGCTGAACGACCGCCGCTCTGCCATGAATCGTCGCAGTGGATTGCCGACGAAGTGCCGGCAGAGTCGGAACTCGTTCTCCTCGTTGCGGCGGGAGACACGATCCCACGTAACGAGTGGGCGAACTACCGCCGCATGGCGTTGGACGTGGTGCATTGCGCTGGGAACGGTTCGTCAATCACGTTGCGACCGATCACGGCTCGGCCGCTTATGGCACATTCGCTTGAGATCGCCACGCCTATCGAGTCAGGTACGTCCTATCTTCGCTTTCGCGATGCTTGGCAGACGCTGGACCAGCGCGCAATACGCTGGATCGATAGCCTGCCGACCCTGCGGTCTCCGGGTAGGGGTTCGGATCCGATTATGGCATTATTCGCAGCCGGCGAGGATCTGACGCTTGGAGATGCATCACGCCATCGCGTCATCATCGCGATCTTCAACGGCTGGCAGCAAAGCGAAGATCTTAATGTTTTCGGTTACCGTCGAGATCCCCGACGACTCAATGCGCAGGACGCGGTTCGCGCGTTACAGTCGCTGCCCGACGTACATGGGGCCGGCGTCATGATCGTCGGCATGACGTCCGGAGAACCGGGAATTGGAGTCACCAGCGCGCAACTCGCGGGGCTCTGCAGATTTTGGGGCGCCATCGTCGCTGCGTCACATGGGTCCATGCGACTCTGTCGCGTCGACCTTCCCGGAACGAACCGCTGAAATTGGCGGCAGGCGCAGCCGCCACAGCCACGCGGTGCCGAGCGCGAACTCGAGAATCACCAGCATCAGCGCCACGCGCGGGCCGAGCCCGGCGCTGCGCGCGTCGAAATACGTCACCACCGGCGCGGTGATCGCGGGCGCGGCGATCTGCGGGATCGCGACGGCGAGATTCCAAACCCCCATTGCGGACGCCAGCGCTGCCCGCGGAAGCACCGCGTACGCGATCGCCCAGTCGGCGGTGAAGAACGCGCCCCACGCCGCGCCCGAACCGATCGCGCAGATCAGTGCGACGGTGAACGTCGGCGCGAACGCGAATGCGCCGACCGCGATCGCGATCGCCGCGCACGCAACGCTGACGACGACGCGCTTGTCCATGCGGTCGGCGGGCCGGCCGGCGATCGCCGCGCCGAGCACGCCCGCGATGGTAAACGCCAGAAACAAGATTCCCGTCGTCGTGCGCGCCTCGGCCGCGCCGACGCCGAGCGACTCGCGCACGAAGAAGAACAAGAACCCGAACAGCGTGTAGAATCCGACGTTGATCAGCGCGCGCGACACCAGCACCGTCCACATGTTGCGGTCGATGCGCAACGGCTCGGCGACATCGCGCGTGCGCGGGAGACGTGAGACGTACGAATCGGTCGCCCACCAGCCGGCCGCCAAGCACGCGGCGAGCGCGACGCCGAGCGCCGCGCCGTGCAGCAGCGTCGTCAGTACGAGGCCGACGACGCTGCCGGAGAACTGGAGCACGCTCATCCACGATGACGCGCGCCCGACGCGCTCCGGCTCGACGTAGTCGCCGACGATGCCTTGATACGGTCCGCCCGCGACGTTCATTCCGACTTGCAGCAGCATCGTCGCGGCCCACAGCCAGCCGAGCGACGGCGCG
>JAXDMA010000007.1:0-7279 GCA_034666305.1 Vulcanimicrobiota bacterium | reverse complement strand
AGGCTGGGCATCGCCAGGCGGATCTCTTCGAACACGTCGGAAGCGCCGGGGTAGTTCCAGTCGAGGCCGACTCGGCGCGCGATCTCTTGGATGATCCACAGATCCTGGCGCGCGTCGCCCGGCGGATCGAGCGCCTGGCGCCCGAGCTGCACGCGGCGGTCGGTGTTGGTGAACGTCCCCGTCTTCTCGGGGAACGCGGACGCCGGCAGGATCACGTCGGCGTAGCTGGCGGTCTCCGTGAAGAAGATGTCTTGCACGACGAGGTGTTCCAGCTTGGCCATCGCCTCGCGCGCGTGCTCGACGTTGGGGTCCGACATCGCCGGGTTCTCGCCCATGATGTACATCCCGTGGATCACGTCCGCGTGCACGGCGTCCATGATCTCCGTGACGGTGAGCCCGGGTTTGGAATCGAGCTTCGTGTTCCACAGCGCTTCGAACTTGCTGTGCGCGCTTGCGTTGTCGACGCGCTGGTAGTCGGGGAACATCATCGGGATCAAACCGACGTCGGACGCGCCCTGCACGTTGTTCTGGCCGCGCAGCGGGTGCAATCCCGTGCCGGGCCGGCCGATCTGGCCCGTGACGAGCGCGAGCGAGATGAGGCAGCGCGCGTTGTCGGTGCCGTGGATGTGCTGCGAGATGCCCATCCCCCAGAAGATGATCGCGGCCTTGGCCGTGGCGTACAGCCGCGCGACCTCGCGGATGGTTTGCGCATCGATGCCCGTGATCGGGGCGACCTTTTCGGGCGAGTAGTCTTTGACGTTGTCGCGCAGCGCCTCGTAGTTCTCGGTGCGGTCGCGAATGAACGCGTCGTTCGCGAGCCCTTCCTCGATGATGACGTGCAGCAGGCCGTTGAGCAGCGCCACGTCGGTGTCGCCGTTGAACTGCAGGAAGTAGGTCGAGTGACGCGCGAGCTCGCTGCGCCGCGGATCCATCAGGATGATCTTCGTGCCGTTTTTCGCGGCGTTCTTCATGAACGTCGCCGCGACGGGATGGTTCACGGTCGGGTTCGAGCCGATCACGATCGCCACGTCGGCGAGCGCGACGTCCTCGACTTGGTTCGAAACGGCGCCCGAGCCGACGTCCTCGAGCAGCGCCGCGACCGACGACGCGTGACAGAGCCGCGTGCAGTGGTCCACGTTGTTGGTTCCAAAACCCGTGCGCACGAGCTTTTGGAACAGGTACGCCTCTTCGTTGCTGCCCTTGGCCGAACCGAAGCCTGCGAGCGCCTTCGAACCGCGCGCGTCGCGAATCGTGCGCAGCTTGCCGCCCGCGAGCTCCAGCGCTTCTTCCCACGTCGCCTCGCGGAACGTGTCCCACATCGCGTCGGGATCGAGCAGCTCGGCGGTCTTCGCGACGCCTTCCTTGCGGATCATCGGCTTGGTGAGGCGCTTCGGATTGTGCACGTAGTCGAAACCGAAGCGGCCTTTGACGCAGAGCCGGCTTGCGTTCGACGGGCCGTCGCGGCCCTCGACGTAGATGATCTTGTCGTCCTTGATGTTGTACGTGAGCAGACAGCCCACGCCGCAGTACGGGCAGGCCGAGTCGACTTTCTTGTCGGGCACGAGGAGCGCGACGCCGTTGGCGGGCGTCAGCGCACCGGTGGGGCACGCCTGCACGCACTCGCCGCACGCGACGCACGTGCTCGCTCCCATCGGGTCGTCGAAGTCGAACACGATTTTCGCGTGCTCGCCGCGCCAAGCGTAGCCGATGACGTCGTTGACCTGCTCCTCGCGGCACGCGCGCACGCAGCGGCCGCATTGAATGCACGCATCGAGGTTCACCGACATCGCGGGGTGCGACAGGTCGGGTGCCGGCTGGTGGCGCTGCGGATAACGCGGCTGCGTTACGCCGAGTTTAGCGGCCCACACGTCCAGCTCGGACTCGCGCTTGTACGGCGACGCCGACTGCGCGGGCATGTCGGTGAGCAGCAGCTCCGCGACGAGCTTCTGCGACGTCACCGCGCGCGCGCTCGTGCTCGTGACCTTCATCCCTTCGCTGGGGCGCCGGCAGCACGACGGCGCGAGGACGCGTTCGCCCTCGATCTCCACCATGCACACGCGGCAGTTGCCGTCGGGCCGGTAGCCGTCTTTATAGCACAGGCGCGGGATCTCGACGCCGTGCCGGTCGGCGGCCTGCAGGATCGTCTCGTCGTCGCGCGCCGCGATCTGCGTTCCGTTGAGCGAAAACTCGATCGCCACGCTATTGAACCTCGTGCGGGAAGTATTTGAACACGGACAGGAACGGGTTCGGCGCAGCTTGCCCCAGCCCGCAAATCGATGCGTCGATCATCACCGTCGAAAGGTCGTTGAGCAGCGGCTGATCCCAGTCGCCGTTTTCCATCAGCGCCACCGCCTTCGCCGTTCCGACGCGGCACGGCGTGCACTGACCGCACGATTCCTCGCGAAAGAAGCGCAGCATGTTCAGCGCCGCGCTCTTCGCGGTGTCTTTTTCCGACAGCACGATGATGGCGGCCGAGCCGATGAAGCACCCGTACTTGTTGAGCGTGTCGAAATCCAGCGGGATGTCGTCCATCGACGCCGGCAGGATCCCGCCGGACGCGCCGCCGGGAAAGTAGCCGTAGAACGTGTGGCCCGGGAGCATGCCGCCGGCATACTCCTCGAGCAGCTCGCGCATGGTGATGCCGGCGGGGGCGAGGTGCACGCCGGGCTTCTGCACGCGCCCGCTCACCGAAAACGACCGCAAACCCTTGCGGCCGTTGCGTCCCTGCGACGCGAACCACTCCGCGCCGCGTTCGACGATCTCGCGCACCCAGTACAGCGTCTCCATGTTGTGCTCGAGCGTCGGACGGCCGAACACGCCGACTTGCGCGACGTACGGCGGGCGCAGGCGCGGCATGCCTTTCTTGCCTTCGATCGACTCGATCATCGCGGACTCTTCGCCGCAGATGTAGGCGCCCGCACCGCGGCGCAGGTGGATCGGCGGCAGCGGTACCGGCGAACGCGCTTGCAACTTCGCGAGCTCCTTGGTGAGGATGGTGCGCGCGGCGGCGTACTCGTCGCGCAGGTACACGTAAATCTCCGCGATGCCGACGGCCCATGCCGCGATCAGCATCCCTTCGAGAAACCGGTGCGGATCGCGCTCGAGATAAAAGCGGTCCTTGAACGTGCCCGGTTCGCCTTCGTCGATGTTCACGGCCATCAGCCGCGGCGCGGCTTCCGCGCGGACGATCTTCCATTTGCGCCCGGCCGGGAACCCGGCGCCGCCCAGCCCGCGCAGCCCGGCGTTCTCCATCGTCGCGATCACGTCGTCGGCGGTGCGCTCGCCGGACACGCACGCTTTGAGCAACTCGTAGCCGCCGGTGCCGACGTAGCCGTCGAACCCAATGTACGACGGCACGGATGCCGTCAGCGCTTTGTTCTCGATCGCCTCGTCGACGGCGGCGACGGTCGCATGGTCGACGGGATTCTGGTTCACGACCGCGACCGGGGCTGTGTCGCAGCGGCCCACGCACGGCGCCGCGATGACGCGCACGCCGTCGCCGTAACCGCCGTTGCGCAGCATCTGCAGCAGCGTTTGCGCGCCGGCCATCTCGCACGACAGACCGTCGCACACGCGCACGGTCACGGCGGGCGGCGCCGCGGCCTCATCCTTCACCACATCGAAGTGATGGTAGAACGTCGCAACCTCGAACACTTCGGCTTGCGCGAGCCGCATCTCTTCGGCGAGCGCGTTGAGGTGCGCCGCCGAGATCGCATGATAGCGATCTTGAATCTTATGGAGATGCTCGATCAGCAGGTCGCGGCGGCGCGGCTCGTCGCCGAGCAGTGCCCGCACCTCTTCGAGGGCGACCGGATCGATCTGGCGCCCCCGGCCTTGACCGCGGCGCTTCTTGCGGCGGCCTTCGGCCCCGGCGACGGGCATAGCCCGAGCAGCTTGCCCGAGCGGCACGCCGCCGATGATGTCGATCGTCTCCAAACCGGCCTCCCCGAACGTTGGCATCCGGTATTTTGTACACCGGCGTCCGGCGCCTATCCGCTCGGGGACTGCTCCCCGGGCGGCGCGATCGCGTCGAAGCTGCCGCCACGGCTCAGCGCCTCGCCCTCGTCGAGGGACGCGCGCTCGTCCTCGGCGGTCTCGGCCGGTTCGTGGAACGCGGTCTTCGGCTTCTCCGTGGCCGGCCGGCCCACCACGGAGCCGCTCTCGGGGCCGCGCTCGGGCGGGGTGGTCCCGGTTCCCCGGTCGCTGTTCACGACGGGGTCGGGGCCTTGGTCCGGTTGATTCGCCATGGTCGCCGTTACCCGGACGGCGCCGCGCCGCCCCGAGACTCACGGACGTGGACCGCGCGGGCGGCTTCCATGACCTCAGCAGGCGAGACGATCGTCGCTTCCACCGTGCCGCCGCGGTCGCCGGGACCGGCGACGGGGCCGGGGTGCTGCGGGTTGCCGAACGGCGTCTGCTCGGCCTCGGGAACCGGGGTGACCTCGGGACTTCCCGCGGTGAACGCGCTGCGCCGGCCGACGCGGATGTTCGCCGTGAACGCCTTGCCTTCGTGGATCGTCACGTTAGGATCGGCGACCAGCGGCGGCAGATCGTTCGCGGAATCGCCGCGCACTTCGCCTTCGTAGCCGAAGTGGTACGGGATGCCGATCTGGTGGACGAAACGCCCGGGCCCCAACCGCACCGGCGCCACGCGGCCGGTGACTAGCGCGCGCACCTCGATCTCGCCGCGCGCCGTCTCGACGGTCACCCAATCTCCGTTGCGAATGTTCTTCTCCACCGCGAGTTCCGGCGAGATCTCGCAGAACGCCGCGGGCTGCAGCTCCGCGAGCCACGGCAATTGACGGCTCATCACGCCCGAGGCGTGGTGTTCCGTGAGCCGGTACGTGGTGACGACGTACGGATACTTCGGGTCACCGATCGCGTGATACGGATTGTCGCGCCGGCGCCATTCCTTGAGCACCGGATTGTATTGCACGTTCGGGTACAGCGCGTTGCCGACCGGCGACTCGCGCGGCTCGTAGTGGGTGGGCATCGGACCGTCGGAAGTTCCGTTCACGCCGAAGATCTCGGAGCGCCCGTACTCGAGCATCGCGAACGGCGTGTCGCCGTCGATCGCCGCTTCGCCGTGCGCGTCGTCCGGTGCGCGGTACGACGGCGCCGTTTCGACGGGGAAGTGCGGCACGTCGTCGCCGCTCCAGCGGCCGGCGGGTTCGTCCCACCAGAGCAGCCGCTTGCGTTCGCTCCACGGTTTCCCCGACGGGTCCGCGGACGCGCGGTTGTAGAGCGTGCGCACGTTGTTGGGCCACGACCACGCCCACTCGGGCGACGCGACGTTGACCGGATTCGCCGTGCGGCGCCGCGTCAGGTTGCGCCCGGGCTCGGGAAACATGCCCGTGTAGATCCACGCGCCGCACGCCGTCGTGCCGTCGTCGCGCAGCTCGTGTGAGTCGCGCAGGTGCGCGCCGGTGCCGATGTGATAGCCGTTGATCTCGCGCATGATCTTCTCGACGTCGGGCTCGCCCCGCTCCCGCTCGCGCACGTCGTCGCTCTCGTAATCCCACGTGACGTCGAGAATCGGCCGGTCGAGCGGGTTCGTCGAGCCGGCGTAGAGCGCTTTGAGACGTTTGCCCAGCTCGTACGTGAACGCGAGGTCGCTGCGCGCTTCGCCCGGCGGTTCGACGGCCTTCTCGTGGAACTGCACCAGGCGCATCGTGTTCGTGAACGTGCCGCACTTCTCGGCGACGCCCGCGACGGGCAAGAAGAATACTTCGGTGCCGATCGCGTGCGGGTCGGCGCCCTCGCGCTTCCAGAACGCCGCGCTCTCGGTCTCGAACATGTCGCGCACGACCAGCCACCGCAGGCGTTCCATCGCACCGCGCTGCAACGCCGCGTTCTGCCCGCCGACGGCGGGGTTTTGGCCGTACAGCAGCAGCCCGTCGACGTCGCCGTCCTTCATGGCGAAGAACATCGGCAAGTCCGAATGGTCGCCGGTATTGAGCGGCAGGCGCGAAAAGCACCAGTCGTTCGCGGCGCTGGCGTGCTCGCCGTACCACGCCTTGAGGAACGACACGGCGAACTTCGGAAAATCCGCCCAGCGTCCCGAGCGCATCGTGTGACCCTTGGTCCACGCGGCGAAATCCGCCTCGTCTTTCTCGAGCGTCGGGACTTTGAGATAGCCCGGGAAATTGTCGTACAGCGTCGCGATGTCGGTCGAACCCTGAATCGACGCGTGACCGCGCAGCGCCATGATGCCGCCGCCCGGGCGGCCGGTGTTGCCGAGCAGCGCCTGCAACGTCGCGGCGGCGCGAATGTTCTGCACGCCGATGGTGTGCTGCGCCCAGCCCATCGCGTACGCGTACACGGCGGTGCGCTCGCGCCCGCTATTCTTCACCAGCAGCTGCGCGAGCTCGAGGAACGACGCCTTCGGCGCGCCCGTGATGCGCTCGACCATCTCCGGTGTGTAGCGCGCGTAGTGGCGCTTGAGCACATTGATGACGCAGCGCGGGTGCTGCAGCGTCGGATCGGTCTTGGGACGCTTGCCGTCGTGCACGGAAGCATCGCCGCCGCCGGGCGGCGCCGACGACTCGTCGATCTCGTAGCGCCACGCCTTCGCATCGTACGTGCGCGTGTCGGGATCGTAGCCGTTGAACATTCCGTCGAGGTCTTCGGTGTCGCGAAAGTCGGGATGCACGAGCAGCGACGCGCTGGTGTACGCGAGCACGTACTCTTTGAACCACGCGTCGTTCGACAGCACGTAGTTGATCAAGCCGCCGGTGAACGCGATGTCGGTGCCGGGCCGAATCGGGATGTAGAGATCGGCGAGCGCGCTCGTGCGGGTGAAGCGCGGGTCGACGTGCACGATCTTCGCGCCGCGTTCCTTGGCCATCAGGGCGAAGCGAAAGCCGACGGGATGGTTCTCCGCGAAGTTCGAGCCCTGGATGACGATGAGATCGGCATGCTGCAGATCCATCAGGTGCGTCGTCGCGCCACCTAAACCGTAGAGGGTGCCCAGACCGGGCACCGTCGCGCTATGTCAAATTCGAGCCTGGTTCTCGATGAACGGAGTTCCGACGTTGCGGAAGAGCTTGGCGATCAGGTAGTTCTCTTCGTTGTCGAGCGTCGCGCCGCCGAGCGACGCGATGGCGGTGGTGCGGTTGACGCGCCGGCCTTTGTCGTCGTGCTCGGTGAACGTGCGGTCGCGCGTGTCCTTGATGCGCTCGGCGATCCGCTCCATCGCCCAGGCGTACGGCACGTCGGTCCATTCGCTCGCATAGGGCGCGCGGTAGCGCACGGTCGTCCAGCGGTTCGGGTTGACATG
>JAXDMA010000006.1:0-6539 GCA_034666305.1 Vulcanimicrobiota bacterium | reverse complement strand
CGTCCGCATCGGCCGACGGCTGGTTCCACCCCAGCTCGTACAGCGGCGTCAGCGCGCGCCGGTTGTTCTGATCGGCATATGACACCCATTCCTGCGCCCGCACCGTCGCATCGATGCCGACCGTCTTGAGCTGACCGGCAATCGCTTCGGCAACCTCGCGATCGCGGTTGTAGCGCCCGATCGGCGCGTTCACCAGCAGCGACAATCCTTTGCCGTCGGGGAAGCCCGCTTTGGCGAGCAGCTCTTTCGCCTTTGCGACATCGTGGTTGAAGCCCGGCACGCTCGCATCGTAGCCGAAGTAGTTGGGCGGGAAGGGCGACGTCAGCGCGTAGCCGCGGCCGCCGAGCACGTTCTTCACGATCGAGGGCACGTCGACGGCGTAGTTGAGCGCCTGGCGCACGAGCTTGTTCTGCTGCGGTCCGGGCTGCAGAGTGTTGAACGCGATGAAGAGCTGGCGCCCGCTGCGCGTGCTGACGAGCTTCGTATTCTGTCCGCCGGCCAATTGCGTTTGGTACTGCGACGGAACGTTGGTGATCAGGTCGGTCGCGCCGGTGCGCAGCGCGGCGACGCGCGCCGCGGCTTCGGGGATCGGCTTGAAGATCACGTGGTCGACCTTCGGTTTGCCGCCCCACCACTTCGGATTCGCGTCCATGATCGTTTGGTCATCGCGGCGCCACTCGCGCAGAACGTACGGGCCCGTGCCGATCGGGTGCTCGCCGACGTACGCGTTGCCTTTCTCCTTGAAATACTTCGCGTCAACGATGCGGAACAAGTTCTGCTGACCCGGCGGGATCGCCAGCGGCGTCTTCGAGATGAATCGCACGGTGTACGCGTCGGGCGTCTCGACGCTGTCGATGTCGCGAATGTACGGCGTCTGCTTGGAGTTGTTCGCGGGATTTCTGATCCAGTCCACGGAGAATCGCACGTCGGCGCTCGTAAACGGATCGCCGTTCGAGAACACGACGCCGTGCCGAAGTTTGTACTCCTCGGTCGTCGGATTGATCCGCTTCCACGACGTCGCCAGCAGCGGGATGAGCTCGCCCGGCTTCGAGCCGCGGTCCGCGAGGCGGTCGTAGATTTGATCGGTGACGTTGAACGTCGGCGTGATCGTGGTCAGCAACGGGTTGAGCGTGTCGGCGTCCACGCCTTGCGAGATCGTCACGGTCGTGCCGGGCGCATCGGCCGCGCGCAGCGGCGCGACCGGCGACAGCGCCAGCACGGCGGCGAAAAGAATGAAGACGGGACGCTTCATGTTGGGATCACCTCCGGCCGGTCACCGGCCAGCAACAGCTGTGGACGTTGATCGAAGCGGTAGCGGCCGGACGCATCGCGGTCGAAGATCCACACGACGTCGAACCGGTCTGCCGGCCACTCTTGCGGCGCGGTGGTCTCGTCGCTGAGGATGAGGTTCGCGATGGTGTGGATACGTTTGTGCTCCCACGCGATGAGAACGACGCCGTGATGCTGGAGTACGTCGGCGACGAGTTGCGGCTCTTCGTCGAGCGTGAAGCGAACGTCGATCTCCGCCTTGATCACATCGGCGACGGGGCAGACGGTCTGGTACGGCCGGCCGTGATCGCCGGCCTTCCCATGCTGCGGCGGGGAGTACACCTTCGTGGGAGTCTCGATCGCGCCGTCCCGCGGATACACGAAATAGCTCGCCAGCGCGCCCGCGCGTTGCCATCCGCGCACGATCAGCGCATGCTCGTCCTTGCTGCCGTCCTCCCGGATGCCGGCGGGCGGGCCCACCAGTGGAGGCTTCTCGCCGTGACGGATGAGCAGGATCTTGCGGGGCGGCGCGCCCTCGGGTCGGTTCATCGAGCCTCCTTTCCGGCATGGCCTCTTCCGCCATGGGGAGAACGGTTCCGTCCCCCGTTGCCGATTGAGGACTCTGCCGGATGAGACGTTACCTCGTCGCCGCGGCGCTCTGCGCGCTCGCCGTGCCGGCCGCGGCCGCGCACGCGGCCGAACCCGGGGCGGTCACGATCACGCAGGGCGTCGACGTGAGCACGCTGGACCCGCTCAAAGCGTCCGTCACCACCGACACGAACGTTCAGTCGCAACTCTACGACACGCTCGCGCGGCGTTCGGCCGACGGCGCGACGCTCGTGCCGCAGCTCGCGACGTCGTGGAAGCGGATCGCGCCGTCGATCTGGGAGTTCAAGCTGCGGCGCGGCGTCACGTTCGCAAACGGCGATCCGTTCACCAGCGCCGACGTGAAGTTCACCGTCGAGAAAATTCTCGATCCGGCGTATAAGTCGCAGCAAGTTCCGCGCGTCGACACGGTCGCGCGGGTCGAGACGCCCGACGCGCTGACGGTGCGCTTCGTGACGAAGCGGCCGACGCCGCTCCCACCCGCAATCACCCGGCCGGTGTTCATCGCCGACGGCAAGTGGTGGCAAGAGCACGGCGACGCGTACGTGGCCGACCACGTCAACGGAACCGGCCCCTACGTGCTCAAGTCGTGGCGGCGCGACGACGCGCTCGAGCTCGAAGCGAACCCGCGCTACTGGGGCGGCGCGCCGGCGATCGCGCACGTCACGTTCAAGCCGATTCCCGAAGCGGGGACCCGCGTCTCGGCGCTGCGCACCGGCGCGACGGATCTCATCACCAACGTACCGTTCCAGTACGCGACGCTGCTCGCCGGCGGCACCACCACGCGCATGGCGAGCGCGCGCAGCGTGCGCGTGCTGTTCATCGCGTTCAACACGCTGCAGCCGGGCCCGCAGCAGAACGTGCTCGTGCGCCAAGCGCTCAACTACGCGATCGACGTCCCCGCCATCGTCAAGGCGGTGCTCGGCGGACGCGCGTACGAGCTCGGCGAACCGATCCCGCCGAACTTCTTCGGCTACGACGCATCGCTCGAGCCGTACCGCCACGATCTCGCAAAAGCAAAGGCGCTCCTCGCGAAGGCCGGCTACCCCGACGGCAAGGGGCTCAACCTCACGCTCTACGCCCCGCAAGGCCGCTACAACGCGGACAAGGAGATCGCGCTCGCGGTCGGCGGGCAATTGCAGGCCGCGGGCGTGCACGTCGACGTGCGCACGCAAGAGTGGGTCAGCTATTATTCGCAAACGCTGCGGCGTGCGCTCTCGCCGATGTACATGCTCGGCTGGGGCAACATCACCTATGACGCCGACAACACGCTTTCGTCACAGCTCGTCTCCGACGCGACGACGTCGACGTACGCGAACCCCGCGGTCGACAAGCTCGTGGACGAAGCCCGCTACGAGCTCGACGCGGGCAAACGCAAAGCGCTCTACGCGAAAGCATTGCGCATCGTCCACGACGACGCGCCGTGGCTGTTCCTCTTCCAGTACGAAGACCTCTACGCCACTTCGAAACGCCTGAAGTGGCAACCGCGTCCCGACGAAGCGATCTACTGCACGGAGATGCGGCTGCAATGAACGATACTGCCAAGGGCCTGCGGCCCACGCGCGCCATCGCGCGCTCCACGCGGGCGATGGTCGCATCGCCGCACGCGCTCGCGACCGCCGCGGGGGTGGACGTGCTGCGCCGCGGCGGAAACGCCGTCGATGCGGCGATCGCGACGAACGCGGTTTTGTCGGTCGTGTATCCCGCAAGCTGTGGGATCGGGGGCGACGCGTTCTGGATCGTCCACGACTCGAGCCGGGTCGTGCGGCACGCCCAGGCGGCGCGAACGGTCTGCTACAACGGCAGCGGCCGCACGCCGCGAACGGCTTCGCTCGATCGTTTGCCGGGCGGTGCGCTCCCGCAGCGCGGTGCGCTCAGCGTCACCGTGCCCGGCGCGGTTCGCTCGTGGGAAGACGTCGCGCGGGAGCACGGCACGCGCGGGCTCGACGAGCTGCTCGCCCCCGCGGAGCACTTCGCGCGCAACGGCTTCGCGATGACCGACGTCGTCGCGAACTACGTCGCGCTCAACGAACCGCTGCTGCGCGCGGATGCCGAGGCGACGCGAATCTTTCTCAAGGACGGCCTTCCGCGCGAAGGCGACTGCCAGTGCAGCACCGACCTCGCAGATACGCTGGGCGCGATTCGCCGCGGCGGCGCCGACGCGTTCTACACGGGCGCGATCGCGGAACGCATCGTCGCGGCGCTGCGGCGCGGCGGCAGCGTGATGTCGCTTGACGATCTCGCGTCGCATCGGACCGAGGCCACGCTGCCGCTGCGCATCCCGTGGAACGGCGGCGAGCTGCTGACGCATCCGCCCAACTCGCAAGGGGCGTGTTTGCTGCTGGGCGCCGGAATGCTCGCCGGGGACGGAGCCGCGGACGAACCGCTGTGGCATCACCTCGGCGTGGAGGCGATGAAGCGCGCGATCGCGATCCGCGATGCCACGTTTCGCGATCCCGCGTTCGGTCCGACCGGGATCGAGCACGAGCTCACGGCGGAGCGGCTGCGCGCGCTGCGCGCGACGATCGATCCCGAGCGCGCCATGGCGCGCGAGCAGCTGCCGGACCGCGGCGGCACGATCTTTCTGTGCGTCGTCGACGAGGACGGCATGGCGGTCTCGCTGATCGAGAGCCTCTACATGAACTTCGGCTCCGGCATCATTGCCGGCGGCACCGGCGTCGTACTGCAGAACCGCGGCGCGTACTTCTCGACCAAGCCCGGCCACCCGAACGTGTACGAAGGCGGAAAACGTCCGGTGCACACGCTTTCGCCGCCAATGTTCTTGCGCGACGGTGAACCCGAGATCGTGTTCGGCACGATGGGCGGCGACGGTCAGCCGCAGATCTTGCTGCAGATCTTGCACCAGCTGGTCGATCGCGGCCTCGACGTCCAGCGCGCGCTCGACCACCCGCGCTGGGTCTACGGCCGCCACACGCTCACCGAACGTCCCGATTTGAAACCGGGCGAAACCGTGCTCGTGGAATCGCGCATGCCCGCCGAGATCGTCGCCGGATTCAAACAGCGCGGACACGTCGTCGAAGCGCTCGGGCCGTTCGAAAACGCGATGGGCCACGCGCACGGCATCGTGATCGACCGCGAACGCGGAACGCTCGCGGGCGGCAGCGACCCGCGCGCCGACTCGCTCGCGCTGGGGTTATAGAAACGAATCCGGGTCGGCATTGAGTGCGCGCGCGCGGTCGACGACGGGCGCATCGAGGCCCAGCAGGCGCGCGAGCGCGAGCGCGTCGGACGCGGCTTCGCCCTCACGCCCCGCGACGATCCGATAGTCCATCGCGGCCTGGATCGCATCGAGCGCGGCATCGAGATCGTCCGCCTGCACGGTGTCGAGCGCATCCACGCGAAGGCCGGCGATGCGCAGGTGCGGTGCGCTCGCCGCTTGCGCGACGCCGTCGAAGTGCGTCGCGACGAGCGCGAGCGTACCCCGCTCGTGCAGCGCTTCGACGAACGCCACCAGCAGCGCGCGACCTTCGCGCGGGCCTGTCGTGCGCGCGAACTCGTCGACGAGCACCAGCGTGCGCGCCGACGCGCCGGCGAGGGCGTCGCGCGCGCGCACGACCTCGGCCGCGTACGACGAGAGGAGCCGCGCGCGATCTTCGGGTCCTTCGCCGCCGATCCACACGATCGTCGACAGCAGCGGCAGCGACGCGCTGCGCGCGGGCGGCGGAACGCCCAGGGAAATACACGCGCACACGAATCCCGCGGCGGCGAGCGCCGCGCTCTTTCCGCCCATGTTGGGTCCGGTCAGCACGGCGACGCCGCGCAGGTCGAGCGATAACGGCGTATAGCGGTGCCCGCGCGCGCGCAGCGCGTCCGCAAGCGGCGCGAACGTTGCTTCGTCGAACGCGAGCCGGTCTGCCGCGAACGTGGGCACGCACGCACCCCGGCGCTGCGCGAACGCCACGCGCGCGAGCGTATGATCGAGCGCACCGAGCGCGCGTGCCGCGGCGGCGACGGCGTCCGCTTCGCGCGCGATGCGCTCGGCAAGCGCGTGCCGCGCGCGCTCTTCTTCTTCAGACAGGCGCGCGAGCGCGGCGTCGCGCTCCGGCGAGAGGACGACGATCGCCGCCGCGCGGTAGGTCGGCGTCTCGCGTACCACGCGCACGCCGTCGGGCAAGGCTCCGTCGTACACGTCACGCAGGACGACGAACTCTTCGCCCACCGGATCGACGCCGGTCACGGCGCGCACGCGCGCCGCGATCGCCGCGCGCCGCGCATCGACGGCGGACTCCGCGGCTGCAAGCGCCGCGCGCGCCGCGCGCAAGCCCGGAGCGAACGTGTCGGCGAGATAGAAACCGACGCCGTCGCGGCCCGGCGCCAGAACGCCGCGCAGCGCGCCGAGCTCGGGCGGGCGCGCGGCCGCGTCGCCGTTCGCCGCGTCCCACGCATGCGCGAGCGCGGCGAGGGCATCGACGAACCGTCCGAGCTCGTAGAAGTCCACGTCGGTCAGCGCGTCGCCGGCACGCGCGCGCGCGACGATCGGCGTCGCTTCGGGGACCGCGCGCAACGCCGCGCGCAAGCGCTCGACGCCGTCGGCGTCGAATCGCCGCGCGAGCGCGACGACATCCGCGATCTCCGCCTGCGCGCGCGCTTCGTCGCCGGGACCGTACGGTACCGTGGCCTCGTCGTACCGCCGCCCGAACGCG
>JAXDMA010000005.1:0-12842 GCA_034666305.1 Vulcanimicrobiota bacterium | reverse complement strand
GCGTACGCGTTGTAGATGCCGCCGGACCAGCTGTCGGTGCCGAGCTGCAGACCCGCCGTGTTGTTGCGGGTGAAGTCGCGCGTGCGGATGTTGACCGTACCCACCGCCGATTCGCCGGCGATCGAACCGTTGAGGCCCGCGCCCTTCACGACTTCGGCGTCCTGGAAGATGCCGGCGACCGCGTAGTTCGTGTTCCACTGGCCCGAGATGCCGGAGCTCACGGGATGGCCGTCAATGGTGACGCGCGTTTGCACGGCGCCGCCGCGTACGACGAAGCTCGTGTTCGGCGTCGCCGAGAACGTGCGCGATGCGAACACACCGGGCACCGTCGCGAGCGTATCGGTGAGGTTGTTGTTCTGCCGCAGCGCGATCTCGATCGGCGGCAGCGACGAGATCGCCGACTCCGACACGTTGAACGGCGTGCGATTGATCGTCGTGCCGGTGCGGCCGATGACGCGCAGGCTCGAAAGGTTGAGTTCCTGCATCGTGACGCTGATCGTCTGCGGCGTCCCCGCGACCACCGCAAGGTCGTTCTGCGTCGTCTGGAAGCCGCCGTGGTTCACGGTGACGGTGTAGACGCCCGGCGGCAAGTTCACCGTGAACGAGCCGTCATTGCCGGACTTCGTGGTGTACGATTTTGCGCCGCCCTCGACGAGTACGGTGGCGTCGGAGAGCGGGGCGCCGCGCGAATCGGCGACTTTACCGCTGATTGCTACGGTCTGGGCCGGCGTTGCTTGAGCGATCGTCTGAGCCGTTGTCGCCGCGCTGACGGGTCCGACAAGGCTGAGATATGCCAAAGCAGCCGCCGTACTGACACGAAGGAGTGTGCGCACGGGGAGTCCTTTCGAGGTGGGATAGTGCCTATTGGGCGCACGTCAGCATAGCTTCCTGGCATTGAAGGCCAATTATGCGTCAAGCCTGGCCCCGGGTAGAAAGGCCTAACGTCAGAAGGTGCGGCCTTCGAAGGCGTCGAGCTTGGCGCGCTGCCCGGGCGTCCACGGCACCGCGCGCTCGCCGTCGGACGCGACGATCGCGATGCGCGCGATCGCGCGGACGTCGTCGCCGTGCGCGGGGGTGAGGGCATACTCCATCGTCGCGCTGCTGCGCCCGAGCGCGGCCGTGCGCGCGTGCACGAGCAGTTCCTCGTCGTAGAAGCACGGCTTGAACATGCGAAACGCGATCTCGACCGCCATGTGGTTGAACGCGAGGATGCGTTTGGGCGCGTCGCCTGCTTCGCCGATCGTTTCGAGGTAGCGCAGCCGCGCGAGTTCCCAGTACGCCGTGTAGACGGTGTTACTGACGTGGCCGAGCGCGTCGGTCTCGCAGAATCGCGGCCGCACGGGCACGTTGAAACGAAAGGAGCGAAGCCACTCGGCTTCGCCCCCGGCGGCGTAAAGTTCCAGCATGCCTAGCGAAGCTGGATGGTGGGCGTGACGCCCTTGCCTTCGAACGCCTTCTCGAGCAGCTTCGCCAGCTCCCCGCTGCGCGCCATCGGCTCGAGGATGTCGGTGTCGCCGTAAAACTGCCCGTCGATGAACACCTTGGGCAGGGTGTTCCAATCGGTGCGTTCGGAGAGCGCCTGACGCTTGGGCATGTTCTCGAGCACGTCGACCACCTCGAACGGGTAGCCGAAGGCGTTGAAGAATTGGATCGTCTCGGCGGTGAAGCCGCAGCGCGGCGCGGACTTCGTGCCTTTGCCGTAGACGAGAATCGTGTTGTCGGCGAGCTCGCGCGTGATCTCGTCTTGCAAATCAGCCATGGGTGTCCTCTGGGGTGCCGGTGCGAATCTGGAGCGCGTGGATGCGCCCGTCGGCGCGGGCGGGAGCGAGTGCCTTCTCGACCATCCGGTGCCGGTCGAGCAGCGAGACGCCTGCGAACGCCTTCGAGCGTACGAACACCTCGAGATGGTCCATGGTGCCGGTCATGTCGTAGACCTGCACCTGGGCGTCGGGCATCGTCTCGCGAAGCATCGCGGTAATCACAGCATCGATCACGAGCGCCGGGTCTACGACCTCGCAGCGTCCGGGACCCGCCGGGCATAGGTCATCCGCTGCTCGGCCGTGTACGTTCACCAAGCATCATGCGAACGGGGGATCGTGCGCGGCAGGGCGCCCTGGTGATTCTCGCCGCCGTCACCGCGACGGCGGCCGTCGGCGTGGCCGCGCTCGCACGGACCGGCGCCGCGCTCTGCGGTCATCGCGTACTCGTCCATCACCACGGCGCGGGGACGGCCATGCAGGGCATGGCGGCCGCCGCCGCGCCGCCTGACGCCGGGATCTGCCCGATCCTGCTCTACGCTGCCGCCATCGCGGCGGCGCTCTGCGTGCTCGCTGTCGTCGTGCTGGCGTCGTCCCGCGCGGGCGCGCCTGCGATGGTCGTCGCCGCGGCGCGCCGGATCGCGGCCGTCCCGGCCGCGTCGCTGACCGGGGCGCTCGCGCTCGCCGGCGCCGCGCCGCTGGTCGCGATTCTCGCCACGGAGGGCGGCGTCGCCGGCGTGCCGGCGCTCGGCGCGCTCGCGGCGCTGCTGGCCGGCGCCTTTGCCGGCGCACTCGCGCTCGCGCTCGCCGCTCGCGTCGTCCTCGCGTTCGCGCGCCGGGTGGCCGTCGCGCTGACCGCCGCGTTCCGCCTGCTCGAGCCGGGCGCCGGCGCGACGTGGGCCGTCGCGGGCGATCCGCTGCTCGTTCCCGCGGGCGTCCGCCTCGCGCGCCGCCCCCCGTCTCGCGCTCCTCCGGCTCGGCGCTGACCGGCCGCGCGCCGTCTCGGCGCGCTTTGCAGCGTTCACAGGAGCCGTCTCATGATTCACTTTCGCAGCGCGCTTGCCGCGCTGACCTGTTCGGGCATCGTGCTCGCCTCGACCGTCGTGCCGGCACGCGCCGACGTCGTCGGGCTCGTGCGCGGGACGCTCACGCGCGCCGACCACCGGCCGCTGGCGCACGTCAGCGTCACGCTGTTCGGAGATCGCACCACGCAGACCGCCGTCACCGGTGACGACGGCCGCTTCGCGTTCGCGCGCGTGCCGTTCGGCCGATACCTGCTGCGCGCGGCGACGCCGGAGGGCTCCGCTTTGGCGTCGATCGACGTCGCCAGCGACGCGGTCGTCGACGTCGCGCTCGTCGCGACCGCGGTGATCGGGAAGACGTCCGCGACGACCACGAGCGTGCGCGGAACGCCGGTGTCGGAGAGCGCCTTTACCGCGCGGCGGCTCGCGGCGCTTCCGCGCAACGACCGGATCGACGCGATCGTCGAGCAGGTGCCCGGCGTCGTGCGCTTCTCGTACGACGAGCCGGTCGCGCACGGCTTTCACGGGCTGAGCTACGAGCTGGACGGCGCGCCGCTGCCGCAGTCGACCAGCTCGAACTTCGCGCAGCTCATCGATCCGCGCAACGCGCAGGCGATCGAGATCTTCACCGGCGCGTTTCCGGCGGAGTTCGGCGGCTCGCGGCAGGGCGCGATCGTGAACGTCGTCAGCGGCGGAACGGAACAGGGCGCGGGCGGCGCGCTTACGCTCGGCGCCGGCGAGCAGGGTTCGTCCGACGCTCGCCTCGTCGAACACTTCGGCGCCGGGCGCGCGCAGTTCTCGCTCGCGCTCAACGCGCGCGGTACGAACCGCGGCCTCGACGCACCGTCCCGTGCCGCGGAGCACGATGCGTCAACGACCGCCGATCAGTTCCTGCGCGTCGCGCTGCCGATGGGCGAGCGCGATTTGCTGGCCGCGGACTTCTCCAACCAGTATTCATCGTTCCAGATTCCGATCAATACGTCGTTCGCGCCGAGTTCGCCGTACGTTGCGGCCCCCGGCACGGACGACGTCCAGCGCGAGTACGACCGCTTCACGAGCCTGTCGTTCACGCACACGTCCAAAGACGGCAACGGCTACGTGCGCGTCGTTCCGTGGGCGCGCTGGAACCGTGTCGCGTACGACGGCGACCTGAACCGCGACGTGCTGGCGAACGTCGTGGCGGACGACGGCTCGCTGACGCCGCAGAACGGCGTGCGCCAGGACCGCGTCGCCACGTACGCCGGCCTGCGCGCATCAGCGTTTCGCGCCAGCGATCGCCACGCGCTCAAGATCGGCGTCGACACGCTGATCGAGAACCTGCGCTCGCGAGTGCTTATCCGTTTCGCGGGCGCGAACGATTTCACGGACAACGCGGCGGCGAAGGGCACGCAAACCGGAGCGTATGTCGAAGACAAGTGGACGCCCGCGCGCGGGCTCGCAATCAACGCCGGGGTGCGCTACGACCACAGCACGGGTTACTCGGCCGGCTCGCAGCTCAGCCCACGGCTGGAGATCAATGGCGAGATCGCACCCGGTACCGTGCTGCACGCATATTACGGCCGGCTCTACGCCGCGCCGGGGCTCGAGGACGTGCGCCGTGACGCCGTCGTCACGCAGACGGCGTCGAACGCGGCGCCGGTCTACGATTTACGGCCCGAGCGCGACACGTACGTGGAAGTCGGGATCGCGCGCACCTTCCGGCCCGGACTGCGCGGGTACGTCAACCTGTTCGACCGCACCGCGACCAACGTGCTCGACACGACGCAGCTCGCGAACACGCCGCTCTTCGCCGTGTTCAACAACGCGATCGGCCGCGACCGCGGCGCCGAGCTGCGGCTCGACGCGACGTCGGCGCACGTGGACTCCGGCGTGTCGCTGACGTATTCGCGCGCCGAAGCCGCCGGCGTTTCCGGGGGGACGTTCTTGTTCGATCCGAGCGCGCAAGCCGACCTCACGCTGCAGCCGGAGGACCACGATCAGCGCTGGTCGGGCAACGCGTTCTACACGCGCCGGCTCGGGAGCGATCTCAAGACGTTCGCGACGCTGCAGGCCGAGTACGGCACGGGTTTTCCGACGGAGTTCGAAAGCGGCCAGGGACGGCTTCCCGCGCATTGGATCGCGAACGCGTCGGTCGGGCGCGAGGCGGATCGCGCGGCCAAGCGCTTGGGGTACACGCTCTCCGTCGACAACCTGTTCGACCACCGCTACCTGATCAAGGTGAACAACGGCTTCAACACGACGCAGTGGAACGCGCCGCGCCGCATCGTCCTGCGCCTCACGGCACCGTGGTGAGTGCGACCGCTTAGGAGTTGAGGCGGCGCAGGTCCTCGCGGTCGCCGCGGACGGCGGCCGCGAGCTTCGTCGCTTCGCGCAGCACGTCGGGCAGCGCCGGCGCCGCGGCGCGCAGCGCGCGCGCCGTGCCCGCCACGGCGACGATCGCCGAGACGCCCAGCAGGATCGCCGGCACGCCGCGCACGCGGATGTTCTTTCCGATATGAATGTGCGAGGCGCGGAGGATGCGGGCGGGGTCGAAGCGGGCCATGTGAGCGGGTGCGCCGGCGTGCCCTGCGAATCCTCGGGCATGAGCGCCGCACCGTTCGCCTGGGACGTCCCCGCCGAGTTCAACTTCGCGCGCGACGTGATCGACCGCTTGGCGCAGGAGGACCGGCTCGGGCTGGTGTTCGTGGATGCCGCGGGGGCGACGCGCGCGTATACGTTCGCCGAGATCGCCGACGCCTCGAAACGCTGGGCGGCCGTGCTGCGCGATGCCGGCGTGCGCAAAGGCGATCGCGTGGTCGTCGTGCTGCCGAAGATCCCCGATTGGCTGTTCTGCATGAGCGCGCTGCTGCGCATCGGGGCGGCCGCGGTGCCGAGCGCGGAGCAATTGCGCGCCAAGGATTTGCTGTACCGCGCGAATCACAGCGGCGCCGTCGCGGTGGTCGCGCACTCGAGCAACGCCGCGGAGTTCGACGCGATGCGCCCCGACGCGACGACCGTGAAGACGTATCTGCTCGCCGGCGGCGAGCGCGAGGGCTGGACCGCCACCGACGCGCTGCTCGCGCAAGCGCAGCCGTGGGACGGTGAAGCTACGCGCGCGGACGATCTGGCGTACGTCGTGTATACGAGCGGCACGACGAAGGATCCCAAAGGCGTCGTGCATTCCGTGGCCTACACGTTCGCCAAACGCATGCAAGCCGCGGTGTGGTTCGACGTCAAACGCGACGATCTCGTGTGGTGCACGGCCGGCACCGGCTGGGCGAAGTCTTTGTGGAACGTGCTGCTCGGACCGTGGTCGTGCGGCGCGCCGATCGTGCTGCACGAAGGCGGCTTCGTCCCGGAAGAGCGCATGAACATGATCCGCGACCTCGGCGTCACCGTGCTGTGCTCGGCGCCGACGGAATACCGGTTGCTGGCGAAGCTGCCGAATCTTGGCGGGCGCTGGACGCTGCCGAAGCTGCGCCATTGCGTGAGCGCGGGCGAGCCGCTCAACCCCGAAGTGATCGAGCTTTGGAAAGCCGCGTTCGGGTTGACGATTCTGGACGGCTACGGTCAGACCGAGAACACGCTGCTCGTCGCGAATCGCCCGGGACTCGACGTTCGCCCGGGTTCGATGGGCAAGCCGACGCCGGGTCACGAGGTCGCGGTCGTCGACGAACAGGGCAACGTGTGCGAGCCCGGCGACGTCGGCGACATCGCGCTGCGCGGCGACCCGCCGTCGCTGTTTCGCGGCTACTACAACAACGACGAAGAAACGAAGAATTCACGCCGCGGCGAGTGGTATCTCACGGGCGACCGCGCGCAGGTGGACGACGACGGCTACTTCTGGTTCGTGGGGCGCGCCGACGACGTGATCTCGTCGGGCGCGTACCGCATCGGGCCGTTCGAAGTCGAGAGCGCGCTGCTGGAGCATCCGGCGGTGGTGGAGTCCGCGGTGGTCGGCTCGCCCGACGCCGACCGCGGCAACATCGTCAAGGCGTTCGTCGTCGTGCGCGAAGGCTTCGAGGCGAACGACGCGCTCGTGCGCGAGCTGCAGGAGCACTGCAAGCGCGTGACCGCACCGTACAAATACCCGCGCGCGATCGAGTTCGTGGACGAGCTCCCCAAAACGCGGTCGGGCAAGATTCGCCGCGTCGAGCTGCGCCAGGCGGAGCTGCGCAAGAAGGGGGCGACGGCCGCGAGCGGGTTCGTCTAAACCCGCCCCCCGGCGCAACCCCACCTCCGCAAGAGGGTACGTCTAGCGTATGCAGCCGCCATCGACCCCGCCCGAGGACGGCCTCGAGCCGACCGTCGCCATGCCGCGGGTCGAGCCGCCTCCGCCGCGTCCCCACGTGGAGTACGGCGTGGTCGAACCGCCCCGGGCTGCGGTCCCCGTTGCCGCGCCGGTCACCGGGACCGTGCTGCCGCCGCGCGCCGCGACCACCGTTTCCGACCGGCCGCAGCACGTCTTCGGCAACCCGCTCGGCTACACGGCGGGCCGCTTCTTCGCATTCGTGCTCGACATCGCGCTGGTCACGGTGTTCGTCACCTCGCTCGCGTATGCGCTCATCGCGATCAACCCGCTCACCGGGTTGCCGACGAACACGCAGAGCGGTTTCGAAGCGACGCTCGGGATCGGGATCGCGGTCGCGCTCGTCTACGTGTGGGTGGCCGAAGCATTGTTCGGCACGACGATCTGGAAGCTGGCGTTCGGGCTGCACGTGTACAATGCGCGCGGCGGCATGGTCGGCTTGGGGCGCGCGTTCGTGCGCAATCTCTTGCGCCCGATCGACGTGCTCGTCATCGGCGGCATCCTCGCGCTGCTGCCGGGACACCGGCGTCTGGGTGACCTCGCCGGCGGCACGATCGTCGCGCGCAGTCCGTTGCGCGCGTTCGCGCCGCTCGTCGGCTGGATCCTGATCATCATCATCGCCGGCCTGCCGTTCGTGATCGTCGGTCCCATCCACGCGCTTGCGGCGCTGTATGCATTCGGCGAGTTCATACCCGGCATCATCGCGCGCATCGTGCTGCTCGTGCAGACGCTGTTCGGGTTACCGCACTAGGGCGTCATCCTAGGGTATTGCTTTTTTCAAGCACGGCGTGATAGCCATGCGTGAGCGAATGTCGATACACGAGATCGTGCTGGCGGAAACGAAGCCGGAAACGGAATGGATCCTCGGCCGCGCGGTGCGCAAGGTGAGCCCGTTCCGCACGCACGCGCTGCTGCAACTGCTCATCGGCGGTGCATTGCGAAGCTGGGCAGAAAACCGCGGCGAGGCCGGCTCGGAGTGGCGTTTCCGGCCTGCACCCGACGGCGAGATCCGTCGCCCCCTCGTCCCTGATATCTCCTACGTCTCGGATGCACGCCTCGCCGGCCTCGATGGGCGCGATCTGGAAGCGCCGCCGTTCTCGCCCGACGTCGCGGTGGAGATCCGTTCGCCCGACGACCGCGCGCGCAACCTCGAGCACAAGATCGCCGTGTATCTCGCGACCGGTTCGCTGCTCGTCATCGTCGTCGATCCGCGCGACCGTTCGGTGCGGCTGCACGATGCGAACGGCATCCGCGTGCTACATGGCGACGACATCATCGAGCACCCCGCGATGCCGGGGTTCTCGCTCGCGCTGCCGGCGCTGTTCGCGCCGCTGGACCGCCGGCGTTAGGCGGAGTCCTTTCCGCCCGCGGCGTACCGCGACGGAAGGAGGGTCCGCCTGATGATCGCCGCCGGTGACGCGCTCAAGACCAAGCACGCACGTTACGTGCTCACGCCGTGGATGGCGCAAGGCAACCTGCAGCCGCCCGTCATCGTGCGCGGTGAGGGGATCTATCTCTTCGACGAGGACGGCAACCGCTACGCGGACCTGACGTCGGGCTTGATCGCGGTGAATCTGGGACATGGTCACCCGGCCGTTCGTGCGGCGATGCACGAGCAGGTCGACCGCCTGTGCTTCAGCCCGCCGAGCTGGTTCAACGATGCCCGCGCGGAGCTGGGCGAGGCGCTGGTGCGCCTGGCGCCGTGGGGCGACGAGGGCGGTCGCGTGTTCTTCTCCACGTCGGGCGCGGCGGCGAACGAGGACGCGATCAAGCTCGCACGGGCCGTCACCGGTCGCGCGAAGGTGCTGACCGCGTACCGTTCGTTCCACGGTTCGGGCGCGGGCTCCGCGACGCTGACCGGCGAGAACCGGCGCTGGTACAACGAGCCGTCCAGCACCATGGCCGGCGTCGTCCACTTCTGGGCTCCGTTTCCGTATCGCAGCCCGTTCTTCACCGACGATCCCGCCGAAGAGACGCGCCGCGCACTGCAGCACGTCGCCGACACGATCGCCGCGGAAAACCCCGATCAAGTCGCCGCGATCCTGCTCGAGCCCGTAATCGGCTCGAACGGCGTGATCGTGTTCCCGCCGGGTTATCTCGCGGGCCTGCGCGCGCTGTGCGACGCGGCCGGGATCGTGCTGATCTTCGACGAGGTGATGACGGGTTTCGGCCGCACGGGCGCGGCGTTCGGCGGCGAGCGCTTCGGCGTCGTGCCCGACATGATCACGTTCGCGAAGGGCGTGACGTCGGGGTACGTCCCGCTCGGCGGCGTGCTGCTGCGCGAGCGTTTCGCGCGCGCGTTCGACGAGAAGCCGCTGCCGGCGGGACACACGTACTCCGGCCACCCGCTCGCGATGGCGACCGGGGTCGCGGCGCTGCAAGCGTATCGTGACGGCGATCTCTACGCGCGTGCCCGCGCGATCGAGACGCGTCTGCGCGCGGGCCTCGACGGCGTGCGCAAGCGACACGAGATCGTCGGCGAAGCCCGCGGCGTGGGCGCATTCTTCGCATTGGAGTTCGTGAGCGACCGCGCCGCGCGCACGCCGCTCGTGCCGTGGCAAGGCAAGTCGATGGGCCCGATGCCGTCGCTGTTCGCGAGCTTGAAGAAACGCGGCGCGTACGCGTTCGGCCGCTACAACGTGCTGCACATCGCGCCGCCGCTGACGATCACCGACGAGCAGCTCGACGAAGCGGTCGCGACGATCGACGCCGCGGTCGGCGACCTCGAACAGGCGCACGCCGCCGCGAAATGAAACGCCTTGTCGTCTTTGCGGTCGTGGTGCTGCTCGCGGTCGCCGCGTTGGGGCGCGCCGGCCGCGCCGACGCGCCCACGGAAACGATGGGCGGTCACATGGACGTGACGCTGACGCGCACCGTCAAGGCGGAAGACCGGGCGCGAGCCGACGCGATCGTCGCAGCGGCGAAACGCGTCATGGCGCGCTATCCCAGCGTCGCCGATGCCGAGCGCGACGGGTTCAAGAAGTTCTTGCCCGGCGTGCCGCTTCCGACGGAGCATTTCACCAAAGACGCATGGGCGCTCGAAGCATGGATGGGGCGCTTCGACCTCGACCATCCCACGTCGCTGATCTACGAGCGGCACGGCGACATGCTGCACCTCGTCGGCGTGATGTATACGGCGTCAAAGAACGCATCGGAGCAGCAGCTCGACGCCGACGTGCCGCTGAGCATCGCGCGCTGGCACCGCCACGTGCGCGTCTGCGAGCCGTCGGCGGGCATCGCGCGCGATCCGCGCTTCGGGTTACGCGGGACGATCTCCAACGCGAACGCGTGCGCTGCGGCCGGCGGGCGCTGGGTGCCGCAACTGTTCGGCTGGATGGTTCACGTGTGGCCGGATGAAACGGATCCGGCCCGCATCTGGTCGGTGCACCGCGACGAGCACGGCGAGATGCACGGCATGGCCGGCATGCATTAAGCGCGCGAATCGAACGCAAGCAGAAAGTCGGCGTACCGTTAGATGTCGAGAAGTGTCGCGATTAGTGATTTCGCCGATTGCACCGCTGGTGCGGCGGCTTCTTCTGCGAACACGGCGTCGCGCCGTCGCCAATCCAGGCTCTTCACATGGTCGGCTAAGATGACACCCTCGATCGTTCCTTGTGCGTGGAGCGCAACTTCGAATGGATATCCCTTGCTGCGCGACGTGATTGGGCAACCGACGATGAGCGACGTTTTATCGTTGTAGTTTCGTGGCGTCAACACGAGGAACGGTCGTCGTCCAGCTTGTTCTCGCCCGGCTTGTGGATCGAGTGACAGCCACACGATATGCCCGATATCGGGAACATAATCTTTCACCAGCGCTCGCGCTCGTCCATGTCGCTAAAGGTTTCGTCATGGCGATTCTCAAGCGAAATTTGCTGGATCAAGTCATGTAGGCGGCGTGGAGCTGCGCGCTTCACCCAAATCATTCCGCCGTCAACGGCCATGTCAACCGGGCTGCCATCTTCGAGGCCGATACTTTTCACGATGGCGCTGGGGATCCGGATGGCTAGGCTGTTTCCGGTCTTGAACACCCGCGCGTCTTGGAACACGAGTTGGTCCCACGTCGAGGACGCCAATCTGACGAAATCGCCGTCCCGGCCGTGGATGCCGGGGGGTAGGGGATAAGCACTCGGCGCGTTGTCCATACAATGTATATACAGCGGCAGGGGCCATCCCGTCAAGTAGCCGCGGCGACATCGTTTCTATGCGTTCGACCGCCCGGTTGTAGGACAAGATCGGCGGCTCGGAGGAGTGGCGACTTCCCTCAGCCGGTAATCGCTTCGTACTCCGAGTCGGTGATACGGGATTTTTCCGTGCGCATGAACATTGTGTAGGCTGCGCCGGCGACGATGATGCTGAAGAACCAGCCGCCCGACCACAGGAAATGCAGCGGCGCGAACGACAGGCCGATCAGCGGCGGGATCCAGCCGACGGCCAGCGCGCCGACCGCGCGCAGGTTCCAGCCGCCCGCGTAGTCGTAACGGCCGTTGCGCGAGTAGAGCTGAAATAAGTCGAGCCGCAGCTCGCGCACGAGCCAGTAATCGCAGATCGCGATGCCGTCGAACGGGCCGAGCAGCGTGCCGTAGGTGCCCAGCCACAAAAAGATGTAGTTGCCGAACCGTTCGAGCACGAACCACGGCTGCATCGCCAGCGCCAGGAGTCCCGTCATGATCGCGCCGATGGCGAACGTGATCTTGTTGGGCCAGAGGTTCTCGAACGCGCGCGCGGGCGCCATGACGTTCGCACCCACGTTGATCGTGATCGAGGAGAGGATGACGAGCACGCCGCCGATCAGCACGACGATCGTCGGGAACTTCAGCAGCAGCTCCACCGGATTCCACAACGGCTTGCCGTAGACGACGACCGTCGCGGACGTGACGGCGATCGCGACGAACGCGAACAGCGCCATCACGATCGGCATTACGAGCTGACCACGCAGCTGCGCGCGCTGCGACACGGCGTACCGCGAGTAATCCGGGATGTTGAGCGCCAGCGTCGCCCAGAACGCGACGACGCCGATCGCCGACGGGAAGAACGCGATCCAGAACGCGACGCCGTGCAGTTTGGGCGGCGCGGCGAGCATCGGCCCGACGCCGCCCGCGGCGCTCAAACCCCAGGCGAACAGCGCGACGGCCGCGAGCCCCAGCGTCGGCGCGGCGATCGCGGCGAGCCGCCCGATCGCCTGCGGACCGCGCATCGCGATCGCGACGTTGAGAATCCAGAAGGCCGCGAACGCGACCGCGACGTGCGCGCCGAAGCCGCCCCACGCGGGGACGAGCCGGCCCGCGATCGCGTCGAGCGCGAGCCCGCCGAACCACGCGTTGATCCCGAACCAGCCCGCGCCGATGACCGCGCGCGCGAGTGCCGGCAGATGCGCGCCGCGCGTGCCGAACCACAGCCGGGCGAACACCGATCTCTGGAACGACGACCTGCGGCCGTGCACGCCGGCCGAGCATTCGTGGCGCGCGTCGCGCTTCGCGAGCTTGTGGATCGGCATGTGCTGGTGCATTCCGACGTACTCGCTGGCGGGCGGGATGATCGACCTCGGCATGAGCTGGTGGGAAGCCGTGCTCACGATCCTGGTCGGCAGCGCCGTCGTGCTCGTGCCGATTTTGCTCGTCGCGCACGCCGGCACGCGTTACGGCATCCCCTATCCGGTGTTCGCGCGGCTCTGGTTCGGAACGCGCGGCGCGCACCTGCCGGCACTCGCGCGCGCGATCATCGGCGCGGGCTGGTTCGGCATCAACGCGTGGTTCGGCGGACTCGCGCTTGACGCGA
>JAXDMA010000004.1:0-6170 GCA_034666305.1 Vulcanimicrobiota bacterium | reverse complement strand
GACGTGTACTCGCGCAGCTTCTCGTCGCGCGCGCCTTCGAGCTTGCCGAGCAGCTTGTAGCGGCCGACGCCGGCGAGATCGTAGCGCTTCTCGTCGAAGAACAGCGACTCGAGCAGCTTCTCCGCGTTCTCGGCGTTCTCGGGCTCACCCGGGCGCAGCTTCTTGTAGATTTCCTTGAGGGCGTCTTCCTTGGTCTTGACGTCCTTGTCTTTCTCGAGGCAGTTCGCGATCAGCGGGCTGTTGTCGAACAGCGCCAGGATCGCTTCGTCGCTCTCCCACGCGTGGCCGAGATCGGGGCGCGACAGCGCGCGCACGAACGTCGTCGCGTAGATCTTGCGGTTCTTGTCGATGCGGACGCCGATCGTCCCCTCGGTCTCGTCGTTCTTCGTGCCGTTGTCGGTCTCGAACTCGATCCACGCACCGCGGTTGGGGATGATCGTCGCGTTGTACGTCGGCCGGTTGTTCGTGTCGGTGTCCTGGAGAAAGTACACGCCGGGCGAACGCACGAGCTGGCTCACGATCACGCGCTCCGCGCCGTTGATCATGAACGTGCCCTTGTCCGTCATGAGCGGGAAATCGCCCATGAAGATCTCTTGGTCCGGGATGCCCTTGATCTCGCCTGACTCGGCCGTGATCAAACGAACGCGCACGCGAAGCGGCGCGCTGTAGGTCATGTCGCGCTCGCGGCACTCCTCGACGGAATACTTCGGCTCGCCGAGCGAGTGATCGCCGAACTCGAGCACGAGGTTCCCCGTGAAGTCCTTGATCGGCGAGATCGAGTCGAACGCTTCCTTGAGGCCATCATTGATGAACCATTTAAAGGAGGCTTTCTGCAGCTCGATCAGGTCGGGGAGCTGCAGAACGTCCGTGATCTTCGCGAACGAGTGACGCTGGCGCTTAGCGCCTGGGTCCTCGGGGAGTTCGACGGTGAACGCTTCCTCGGGAACGTGGAAGCTCGCGCTCGCAATGTTCTCTTGCTTGACCGCGGTGCTCGACCCGTTCGGCGCCGCCGGGGCCGCTTCTGTCTTCTTGCGGCTGCGCGTCGTCTTGGGTTTGTCCGCCGTCGTTTTCGTCGCCATTCTGTTTCTGGGGGTCTTCCTGCGTGGGCTCACGCGCGCTCGGGGCTCGCAAACGCGAAAAGGCAAGGACCGACCCACCGGAGTGAGGTGTCCTCGCTCGCTCTCGTATGCCGCTATCCGCCGAGAGGCATAGGGCGGTATCGTAGCACCGCCCAACGAGCCCCGTCAAGCGGCAAAATCTAGGATCAGGCTGCGTCCCCGGCCCGGTTTACATAGCCCGAGGCCGCATAGAGGGGGCTGGTCCTGGCCGTGTCGACGGCGGCCTCGAGCGCCGCGTGGCGGTCCAGCTCGCAGCCGCAGCGGCCCACCCGGTCGCCCGAGCAGCCCATGTAGTCATGGTTCGCGAGCGAATGCCCGCAGGGGCACAGCACCAAATTATCCATCACTCGCCTCCTGGAGCGCACCCCGGCGCGGAGTCGTCCGCGAGCGCCGCTCTCCGAGGAGGTCGCCGCTGCGGACCGCTTCCGCGGGGTCGTGCCGGTGGGCATCGGACGATCCCACGGCTGGATGGTACCCGGGTGGGCGGCCGACAAACGCTCGCTGGATCAGGCGGCCGCCAACGCGTCCCGCAAGAAGGCTGCCGCCCGCTTGTAGCACGAGCACGACACGCCGCCCAGCCGTGCGTCATCGATGATTCGCACGCGAGCATATCCATGCGCGACCAGGCCGTCGTCGACGAACCGGCCCAGCACCGTCACGACGCTCGCGCGGCGCACGCCGAGCATCATCGCGACGATGTCTTGGGTGATCTGGATCTCGTCGCCCACGCGGTCACGTGCCGTCAGCAGCCACTTCGCGAGCCGCTGCTCGATGGTATGCCGCGCGTTGCACGCCACCCACTGGCCGCGAATTGCGCGCGCCGCGGAGAGATAGCGGCGGCCCGACTCTCGCAAGCCCGAATCACGCTCGAGCGCATCGACAAACGACTGCGCGTCGAGCCGCGCGAAACGCCCGGGCGACTGCACGATCCACGTGTCGGGCGTGGTCAGCGAACCGAGCACCAGCTCGATGCCCAGGAATCCCTCGGCGCCGGTCACGTCGACTTCGACGTTCGTCTCGCCTTCGAGCGGGCGCAGCGTCGAGACGATCCCCGACAGCGGAAACCAGACCGCGTCGATCGCGCTGTCGGGCGGCTGCAGCACGTCGCCGATACCGCCGCCGTGCACGGTCATGCGTGACTCCAGCAGCGACCGCGTCGCCGGCGACGCCGCGCTCAGAAACCGATTTTTCTCCGATGTTCCCGCAAGCATACGAGAACGTTGTACCCGTACATTTCCATGAATAAGTGGTCAGGTGGGCCGTTCGGCTCAACCGTTTTGGGTGTACCTACCGGGCCGGCAGGACTAACGGCCGCGTTTCAGGCGGGGATGCGGCGGTCGCTGAGCGCCATCGTCAAGCGCACTTCGGTGCGCGCTTGGTGCGTCCGGATCTCGACGCCGTCCATGAGCGCGCGCATCAGCGGCAAACCGCGGCCGCGCTCGTCGCGCCGCTGCGCCGGCTTCCATTTCCCGTCATCCTCGACCGTGACGACGAGGCTCTCGTCGCCGGCGTGCGCGTGCACGCGCACGAGTCCCGGCGGCCCGAGATACGCGTGCTCCACCGCGTTCGCCACCGCTTCGCCGACGGCGGTGAGCAGCGAGAAGCGGCCGTCGTCGCCCAGACCGACGCCGCGCGCGAACCGCTCGAGGCTGCGGCGCACGAGCGGCACCGCCATCGGCAGTGCGCTGAACGTGAACGCGAACGTCATGCTCGGCACGTCGGCCGCCGCGACGGTGAGGGTCGCCACGTCGTCCGTATTCTCGCGGCTCGCAAAAATGCGCCGCAGCAGCGCGCGCGCGGGGTCCGCGTCGATGTGCACGACGCCTTCACGCGCGGCCGCGAGAAGCCGGTCTTCGCCTTCGATCACGTCGCGCGAATACTCGATCAACCCGTCGGTATACGCGGTGAACAGCGCGCCCGGCGGCAGCGTGAACGTCCAGTCGGTCGCGCCGATCGTGTCGACGATGCCGAGCGGCACGCCGTCTTTGGGCAACAGCGACACGACGCCGCACGGGAGCGCCAGCAGCGGCGCGGGATGCCCCGCCGACGCGTACGTCACCGTGCCGTCGCGCGGATCGACGATGCCGAACATCGCGGTGACCATCACGGGGTTCGCGCGCATGTTGACGATCGTGTTCGCGCGCTCGAGCACCAGCGACGGGGAATTCGGGTTGAGGGCCGCGGCGCGAAACGCTTGACGCACCTCGCCCATCACGATCGCCGCGCGCAAACCGTGGCCGGCCACGTCGCCGATCGAGAACGCGATGCGTCCGTCCGGCAGACGGAACGCGTCGTACCAGTCGCCGCCGACGATCGCTTCTTGCGCGCCCGGCAAATATGCCGCATCGAACGCGAGGCGATCGTCGACCGGCAGGCGCTCGGGCAGCAGCGCGCGCTGCAGCGTGTCCGCGACGTGGTGCTCGCGCGCGTACACCTGCGCCGCATCCACCGACACCGCCACGCGCAGGGCGAGTTCGGACCACAAGTCGAGACCGATCTGCGAATCGGCCGCGGCCGTCGCGCCGCAGATGCGCATCACACCGAGCTGCGAGCCGCGAGCGACGAGCCCGAACACGAGCGCGTCGTCGTCGACGCGGCCCGCGCGCGCGAGCGTCGTGCGAATCTCGCCTTCATCCACTTCCACCGAGAAGCCGTCGGCGAACGCGGGCACGATCAAGCGGCTCACCGCCGCCAGCGTCTGGGCATAGTCGAATGAGGTCGCCAGCTCGCGGCTCGCAGCGACCAGCAATCGCAATGAAGCCGCCAATCGTCGATCGTCGATCGGGCTCACCGCCTCGCGCGCATGCTCAGAAACGGGCCTCCCCTTTGGAGCGGCAATACCCTCGCTTGCTCGGAGTCAAACGCGACGTGCATGGGCATGCTCGCTCCATGAGCTTCGTTCGGCAGATCTGCTACGGCGCGATAGCGGGCGCCGCCGCGACGAGCGCACTCAACATCGCGACGTATACCGACATCGCCGTCCGCGGTCGCGCCCAAAGCGACGTTCCGGCGACGATGGTGAAGAACATCGCCGAAGCAGCCGGCGTGGGCGCTCTCGCATCGGACGATGCGACCGCGCAGAACCGGCGCAGCGGTATCGGCGCGCTGATGGGATATGCGGACGGGCTCGGCGTCGGGGTCGTCTTCGGCGCGCTGCGCCCGATGCTGCGCGGCGTTCCGGTTCTGCTGGCGGGCGTCGCCGCGGGCGCCGCGGCGATGGCGTTGACGGATGCGGTGATCGCGAAGAGCGGTGCGAGCGATCCGCGCACGTGGGCCGCGGGCGACTGGGCCGCCGACGCGATCCCGCACGTGATCTACGGCGTGGCGCTCGCTCTCTCGTTCGATGCGCTCGCGGGCTCGCTCGACCGGTGACGGAACGAACCTGAATTCCGTACACTGTCGGTAACGCGCGGTGCGCCGTTTCGTGCGTCCCGCCGACGGGTAGCTTGCTCGTCGTAAGACATTCGCCGTCGATGCCGATCTCTCGTTGATAGGGCGCCGTCGGCGTTCGGTCATTCCCGCCCGAGGAGATCGCGTATGCCGCCAGCGGCCGTCGCCGGAAAAATCAAGCCGGATGCGAAACGCCCCGCCGCCAAGAACGGCGCCGCGGTCGCACGCAACGGTACGCCGGGATCGGAACACGTCAAACGCCAGCTGTTGAGCGCCTTGCGCGCGGTGACGCGCGGCGATTTCAGCGCCAAGCTGCCCGCATCGTGGGACGGCATTGACGGCGACATCGCGGAAGCGTTCAACGAGATGGTCGGCTGGAACGGGCGCGTCCTCAAAGAGATCGAGCGCGTCTCGACCGTCGTCGGCTACGACGGCCGCCTCGGCCAGCGCTCGGAGCTCCAAGCGCCCGGCAGTTACGGCGAGAAGCTGCTCGCCGTCAACCGGCTCATCGACGACCTCACGCACCCGATCGCGGAGACGAGCCGCGTGCTCGGCGCGGTCGCGCGCGGCGACCTCTCGCAGCAGATGTCGCTGGAGGTGGACGGCCGTCCGCTCAAAGGCGAGTTCCTCCGCAGCGCGCGCACGATCAACGCGATGGTCGACCAGCTCAACGCGTTCGCCGGAGAAGTCACGCGCGTCGCACGCGAAGTCGGTTCCGAAGGCATCCTCGGGGGCCAGGCGCACGTGCGCGGCGTCGCCGGCACGTGGAAGGACCTCACCGACTCGGTCAACTCGATGGCCGGAACGCTCACGAACCAGATCCGCAACATCGCCGACGTCACCACCGCGGTCGCCAACGGCAACCTCAGCAAGAAGATCACCGTCGAGGCGCGCGGCGAGATTCTGCAGCTCAAAGAGACCATCAACACGATGGTCGACCAGCTCAACACGTTCGCCGCCGAAGTCACGCGCGTCGCGCGCGAAGTCGGTTCCGAAGGACGCCTCGGCGGCCAGGCCGACGTGCGCGGCGTCGCGGGCACGTGGAAAGATCTCACCGACTCGGTCAACACGATGGCCGGTAACCTCACCAGCCAGGTTCGCAACATCGCCGAGGTCACAACCGCCGTCGCCAAGGGCGATCTTTCGAAGAAGATCACCGTCGACGTGCGCGGCGAGGTGCTCGAGCTCAAAGGCACCATCAACACGATGGTCGACCAGCTCAACGCGTTCGCCGGCGAGGTGACGCGCGTCGCGCGCGAAGTCGGTACGGACGGACGGCTCGGCGGCCAGGCCGTCGTCGAAGGCGTCGCCGGCACGTGGAAAGACTTGACGGACTCCGTCAACACGATGGCGCGCAACCTGACGAGCCAGGTGCGCAACATCGCCGAGGTCACCACCGCCGTCGCGAAGGGCGATCTTTCGAAGAAGATCACCGTCGACGTGAAAGGCGAGGTCGCCGACCTCAAGGTCACCGTCAACACGATGGTCGACCAGCTGAATGCCTTCGCCGGCGAGGTCACGCGCGTCGCGCGCGAGGTCGGCACGGAAGGCCGCCTCGGCGGACAGGCGCAAGTCGAAGGCGTAGCCGGCACGTGGAAAGACTTGACCGATTCGGTCAACACGATGGCCGGTAACCTCACGGCGCAAGTTCGCAACATCGCC
>JAXDMA010000003.1:0-2577 GCA_034666305.1 Vulcanimicrobiota bacterium | reverse complement strand
CTGCAATCAAAGGTTCAGACGCGCCTCGACCAGCAAGGCTTGGTGATCACGCTGCTCAGCGACAAGGCGTACTACGACTCGGGCTCCGCCGATCTGCGCCCCGAGAGCAAACAGCTGCTCGACGCCGTCGCGGCGCAGCTCCGCACCGTGCGCAACGACGTGCGCGTCGAAGGCAGCACCGACAACGTCCCGATCGCCACCGCGGCGTATCCCACCAATTGGGAGCTGTCCGCGGCGCGTTCGACCGGCGTGACGCGCTATCTCGTCGAGCACGCGAAGATCATCCCGACTCGCATCTCGTTCGCCGGCTACGGCGAGTTCCGCCCGAAATTTGCGAACGACAGCGACGCGCACCGCCAGCAGAACCGCCGCGTCGACGTCGTGATCCTCACCGGCACCGAGCCGCCTCGCCTTGCGCAGAATCCGGAGACCGAATAACGATGTCGATGCTGTCGCAGGCGGAGATCGATGCGCTCGTCAACCAGCTCGCCGCGCCCGAACCCGGCGCGCTGCCGGAGATGCGCAAGGTCAAGACATTCGACTTCCGGTTCAACAAGCGGCTGGACAAGTTCAGCACGAACCAGCTGCAGACGCTGCGCACGCTGCACGACAACTTCACGCGGCTGCTGAACAACTCGCTATCGGTCTACCTGCGCACGCGCGTCGAAGCGACGGTCGTCTCGATCGATCAGATCACGTACGGCGACTTCGTCAGCTCGATCGGCGACCCGTCGATCCTCTCGATCTTTTCGATGGACCCCCTGCCGGGCTCGGGCATGGTGCAGGTAGACCTCAACTTGGTCTTCTCCGTGATCGACAGGCTGCTGGGCGGCCCTGGTTGGTTCCCGCAGAAGCTCCGCGACCTCACCGACATCGAGCGCACGCTGATGCAGCGCTTCATGGCCCGCATGCTCAACAGCTACCGCGAAGCGTGGAACTACCTGCTGACGCTCTCGCTCAAAATCGAGGCGCTCGACTCGAACCCGCAGTTCATCCCGCGCATCATCCCGCTCGACCAGATCGTCGCGTTCGTCACGTGCGAGCTCAAGGTGGGCGACATGACCGGGGTCATGAACTTCTGCCTGCCGTATCAAGTGCTGCAGCAAGTGGGCACCCAGCTGTCCGACTTCCAATGGTCGCCCAGCATCACGGCGAGCCGCGGTATGACCGAGCAAGACATCGCGTTGCTGGCGCGCAACGTGGAGCGTGCACCGGTCGACGTGCGGGTCGAGCTGGGCAAGACCGTCGTGTCGCTGCGCGACCTGATCGCGCTGCAGCCCGGCGATCTCGTGATGTTCGACAAGTCCGTGACGGAGCCGCTCGCCGCGACGGTGAACGACCGCGAGAAGTTCAAGGTCTTCCCCGGCGTCAACCGCGACAAGCTCGCGGTGCGCGTGAGCCAGATCATCGAAGACGAGGAGTAAGGGTGCCCGACACGCTGCAATCACTGGCCGACGGCATGTTCGCCTCCGCCGCCTCCGTGCTCGGAGCGCTGGCGGGCCGCACCGTTTCCGCCGGCGCATCCGCGCGCACGACGAGCGATGCGTCGATCCGGATGGACCCCGACGTCGTCGCGACGGTCACCCGCATCCCGTCCGCCGACGTCGCGTTCGCGGCCCGCTACCGCAAGCGCGATCTCGGCCGCGTCGTCGAGCTGATGCTCGGCGGCAGTGCGGGCGACGGCGGCGAGCTCGACGCGATGCAGCTCTCGATCGTCTCCGAGACGGTCGCCCAGATCTCCAGCGCGATGGGCGAAGCGCTCGCGACGGATACCAAGCACGGCACCGCCGACATCGAGTCGGTCGTGGCCGCCGATGCGAGCGCGTTCCCCGCGCCGCCGTTCGCCGCGTTCAGCGCGCCGCTCGATCTCGGCGGCGGTTTCACGACGATGCTCACGCTGGACTTCGACGTGCTGGCGCAGCACCGGCTCGCGCCGGAGGCCGCGATCCCCGCCCCGCAGCCGGCCGCCGTGCTGCACGCGAGCCCGGCTCCGCCCAAACGCCGCGTGGAGGAAGGCCGGCCCGTCACGTTCGCGCCGATGCAGCCCACCCGGGTGCGCACCGCGGCGCCCGGCCACGCCAACCTCGACCTCGTTCACGACGTACCGCTCGAGATCTCCGCGGTGCTCGGCCAGACCGAGCTCTCGCTGCGCGAAGTGGTCTCGATGACGACCGGCAGCGTGTTCGAGCTCGACAAGCTGTCGACCGAGCCTATCGACCTCTACGTCAACAACATCCTCATCGCGCGCGGTGAGGTGGTCGTCGTCGACGACAAGTTCGCGGTGAAGATCAGCGAGCTCAACCCCGTCGTCGACCGGGTTTAAGCTCTGACGACCGAGCTGGTTTTTCGGGCGGTCTGGGCAGTTGCGGTCATCACGCTGCTGCTGGTGGGACTGTGGTACGCCGTCCGCACCCTCAGCCGCGGCCGCCTCGTGTCGGCCTCCGGCAAGCGCCTCGTGAGCGTGGTCGAGTCGACGGCGCTGTCGCAGAACACGACCGTTCACGTCGTGAAGGTGGGCGACCGATACTACCTGATAGGCGGAGGATCCGCCGGAGTGACCCACATCGCCGACGTCCC
>JAXDMA010000002.1:0-8963 GCA_034666305.1 Vulcanimicrobiota bacterium | reverse complement strand
GCAAGGATGAACGTGCGATCGACCTGCGCGAGCACGCGCAGCGTCTTCTTCTCCGCGGCCGCCCCGTTCGTCGCCGGCGTGAAGCTGTCGGCCCAGTCGATCGGCGATGCGCTGCCGGCGAGCTCGCCCTCGGGCGGCGCGAACGAGATGGAGCGCTCGAGCCGCGCGACGGCGCCGCGCCGCAGCGCCGTGCCGATCGCGTCTTTCACCGCCGCCAGCACGCGGTCGCCGTAACGCAGCCGCACGTCGCTCTTGGTGGGATGCACGTTCGGATCGACTTCGTGCGGCGGGACCGTGAGGTACAGCACGCCGTACGGATACCGCCCGACCATCGCGAACGTGCGGTACGCCGCCGACCACGCGCCGCTCACCAGCGTGCTGCGCAGCAATCGGCCGTTGACGAACAGGATCTGACTGCGGCGGTCGGGCCGGTCGTCGTCCGGCGAGCTCACCCAACCGCTCACGCCCGCATGCGCGTCGCCGGACCGAATCGCGAGCATCGTCGACGACGACGTGCCGAACACGTGCCGCAGCCGCGGCGCGAGATCGTCGCCCGGCGCGAACGCGAACGACGCCTTACCGTCGTGCTCCAGCGTGAAGCCGACGTGCGGGTACGCGAGCGCGAGCGTCGCAAGCCACGACGCGATGCGCGCGAACTCGGCGGCCGGCGAGCGCAGGTACTCGCGCCGCACCGGCACGTTGGCGAACAGATCGCGCACGATCACGCGCGTGCCCGGCGGTCCGGCGATCGGACGCGGCTCGCCGAGCTCGTCGGCGTGCATGTCGAGCGCCGTCGCGACCTCCGCATCCGCGGTCCGCGAGACGATCGTCACCTTCGCGACGGCGGCGATCGACGCCAGCCCTTCACCGCGAAAACCGAGCGTGTCGACGCGCGTCAGGCCGGCGGCGTCCGCGAGCTTCGAGGTGGCGTGGCGCGTGACCGCGAGCGGCAGATCGACGGGCGCGATGCCGACACCGTCGTCGGCGACCTCGATCTCGACGAGGCCGCCGCCGCGCACGCGCACCGCGATCCGCGTCGCATCGGCGTCGAGCGCGTTCTCGACGAGCTCCTTGACGACGGACAGCGGCCGCTCGATCACCTCGCCGGCCGCGATCTGCCCGATCGTCTCGGAGTCCAGGAGCCGAATCACCCCGCCCCGTTCACAGATCAGGCACCGCCTCCCCTTTGTGACCCTTAAGCGGAGGACAGCAGCCAACCGCTACGCCATGCGGCACACGTGATTCGCACGGTATGGCGGTCTGCAAGAATATCGCGACCAACCAGAAGAGGGGGGCGGTGAAACCGGTGGCACGTGGACCGACGGCTTCGAGTACGTTCTTGAGTGAACGACTCTTAACGATCCGGAGCATCCTGAGCGACCCGCTGGCGCGAGAGATACTAAGGCGATGCCCTTTCGGTACGTAGCCACTTGGCAAGACCTTAAATCAGGCAAACCCAGCGCCGAGCGTCGGCCGCGGCATCCCAACGTACGACAGGCTATCTCGTGCTCCCTTAAACCGGTGTTCGCGGGAATAACCAAGCAACAAGTGACAGCACGATTATCACTACCGTGAGAACGATTAGAATGTTACTCGAGGTAAACAGTTCTCTCAGCGCGCCCTTTGACCGTTCGCGTACGATAAGGCCGAATGGCTTGGCCAATACTATGCTTACGATAGCTAAGAAGAGAAATAGGAACATTAGCTGGAATGCAGGGGCTAATAACCCATGCACAGACAGCGTTATGAGTTGCGATATCGCGATTAGTGGAATAGTGGCGAAAAGAAGAAACTTCCAAGCCGGATCGTAGAATCGAGCGACGGCTGCGTACCGCGCTTCGTACCGACGCAGGAACTCTACGAGGCGCTGTTTAGTGCCGATTACGACAGCTTCGTCGGTTCCGGTCACGGTTACCGATGGGTATACAGCCGTTGAGAACGTGATCGTCAGTTCGTGTACCGCACCATAGGGAGACCGCACCGACACGCGCATGTCTCGAACGACATCAGGGAGCGCGTCGTCCACTTCGAGGTCCGACAAACTACCATATGTCGTGCTGCTACGCCCGTGTGCTGTTGACAGGTTCATTGTGTGGGGCGCGCCCGCGAACGCGGCGGTCATCAAGCTAACGAGCCCCGCCAGATCGGCCGGCTTTAGCCGAAGCAGATAAAATCGATCGCTCTCCCTAAATTCGCGAGTTAGACCGCTGACCGACATATCGCGCCGCCACCCCCTAATCAATACTCGAGGCGTACCGAAGGCTACGTTCGCCTCGCGCTACCGGCGCGCCCTTGCGGCGACGGCACCCAGACGTCAGCGCCAACCAACCGCGAGTGCTAGAGAGTGCGCCGCGGCGCAATGAACTTGGTGGGCCCTCAACGCACGTACGCGCCGGCTACGAGGCGGAGCGGCATGCGCGGAGTACCTAGCTCGCGATCACTTCGATGCGCACCGCACGCTTCGGAGCTCGGCGGTTCCGGCAGCCCGGTCATCCCGACGTCGCGACGTGGGACGCGCGCGCGCCATCTTCACGGTCCCGCGGCAGCACAGGTAATTATGATCGGGGAGCCCGCGTGCGGCGCGTGCCTTCGGCACCGCGGTCCTCGACTACCGCGCCGGCGGAAGAATGTCGGTCACGGCGACCGCGTCATCGGGGAATGCGAGCGGCGAAATGGACTTCCCGCGGCCCACGCGCCTGTGCTTCTTGAATCGTTCACCGTCGGGTTCTCGATAGACATCGACGTGTTCATGCTCCAAATCGACGATCCAGCACTCCCGCACGCCGCCGCGGGCATAGGCGCGGAGTTTCATACCGGCGTCGTAGCGCAGTGAGGACGCCGCAACCTCCACCACGAGCAGGACCTGGGCCGGTGTTGGGTGTGCGACGGCGTACTGCTCCATTGGCAGTGCGCTGAGCATCACGTCGGGCTGCGGCTCCGACCACCTGTCCAGGGCCACCGGGCCCTGCACGCTGACGTATGCCAGTTCCGAAAAACGCTTGAAAAAGTACCTCGCCACGGCGTGCACCGTGTAGCCATGCGGCGGCCCCATCGGCGGCATCGCAATCAGCTGGCCATCGAGCAGTTCAACCGGTTCTCGCGGCGCAAGAATTCCGGCTTCCGCCATGCGGTAATACTCGGCGACGGTGAGTGGCCGAACCGTGAAGTTGGCGCGGTTTGTGCGGGCCGCCGCGATGGTTTCTTCTGTTGTTGCTTGCATCTCACTCACCGGAGTGTCGCTCCGCTTAGGTGACCCCATCGTTGCCGGTTCGTGACGCCCCCATGTCGTCCCGTTCCGTTTCGGCCGACTACTTGCCGAACCCACCGCTCCGCCCTATCATCACGGCGTGATCGCAATCAGCTCGCTCGTTACCGCCGATTGCGAAGCGCTCGTGCCCGACCTCGTGCGGCTGACGATCGACGCCGTCGACGGCGGGGCATCGCTCGGCTGGGATCCGCCGCTCGATCCCGATGATGCCGGACAGTACTGGGAGGCGCGCATCCCACGCTTCGACGGCGACGACTGTGCGCTTTTTGCCGCGTTCGCGGGCGACGATCTCGTCGGCGCGGTCCAGCGCGAGCGCGGCCATTGGCCGACCACCCGTCATCGTGCCGAGGTCGCGAAGCTGATCGTACTGCGCACCTGGCGCCGGCGCGGGATCGCGCGCGCTTTGCTCGACGAGCTCGAAGACGATGCGTTCGTACGCGGCATCGACGTGCTGATGCTCGAGACGGCGCCGGGCAAGCCGAGTGAAGCGCTCTATCGCGCGCTCGGCTACGAACGTACGGGCGTCGTCCCGAATGCGGGCAAGAACGCGGGCGGCGTCTACGAGGACGCCGTCCTCTATCACAAGCTGCTGCGCTGAACCGCGTGACTCACATCTCGAAGAGCAGCGGCTGCTCGATCACGCCGGGCTTTGCGAGCTTCCCGCGCAGCGGCACCGTCACTTCGAGCGTCGGGCGGCCTTCCAGCACTTCGGCGATCTCGCGGGCGCGGGCGACGACCGCCGGCGGGAGGCCCGCCATGCGCGCGACCTCGATGCCGAACGAGCGCGACGACGAACCCGGCAGAACGCGGTGCGAGAACACCGGTGCGCCGCCCTTCGTGCTCTCGACGGCGGTGATGTGAAAGTTCTCGACGAGCGGCCACCGCTCGGCCAAATCGCCGAGCTCGTGGAAGTGCGTGGCGAACAGCGCCATCGGCGCGCGGGACTCGCGTTCGAGCAGGTACTCGCAGATCGCTTGCGCGATCGCGAGGCCGTCGACGGTGCCCGTGCCGCGGCCGATCTCATCGATCAGCAGCAAGCTGCGGTCGGTCGCGCGGCGCAAGATGTTGGCTGCTTCGGCCATCTCGATGTAGAACGTCGATTGACCCGACGCGAGATCGTCACCGGCGCCGATGCGCGTGAAGATGCGGTCGACGATCCCCAGCCTCGCCGCGCGCGCGGGCACGAACGAACCGATTTGCGCGAGCACGACCAGCAACGCCGTCTGGCGCAGATAGGTCGACTTGCCGCCCATGTTCGGCCCGGTGAGCAGGATGAAGCGCGCGCGCTCGGTGCCAAGGCGCAAGTCGTTGGGCACGAACGACGAGCCGAGCAGCGCTTCCATCACCGGATGACGCCCGTCGATGATCTCGACGACGCTGTCTTCGGCGAACGACGGACGCACGTAACCGCGTTCGCCGGCGACTTGCGCGAGCGAACAGTACGCGTCGAGCTCCGCCAGCGCATCGGCCGTGGCCAGCAGGTCGTCGACGCGCTCCGCGATCCGCTCGACGAGATTTTCGTAGAGCGCCTGCTCCAAGCGCAGCTGGCGCGACTCTGCCGACGAGATGGCGACGTCGAGCTCGCGCAGCTCGGGCGTTACGTAGCGTTCGCCGTTCGCGAGCGTTTGCTTGCGCGTGTAGTCCGCCGGAACGTTCGCGACCTGCGCCTTGGGAACTTCGATCGCGTAGCCGAACGCCGACGCGTACTTGACCTTGAGCGACTTGATGCCGCTGCGCTCGCGCTCGCGCTCCTCGAGCGCGGCGATGCGTGCGCGCGCATCCCCGCGCAACGCGACGCACTCCGCAAGCTCGGAACTCGCCTCGCCGCGGACCACGCCGCCGTCGGCCAGCGTCGCGGGCGGTTCGTCCACCAGCGTCGCCGCGAGGTCGGCGCGCAGCTCGTCGTACTGCCCGACGCGCGCTGCGATCGCATGCATCCCCGCCGGCAGCGACGGCTCGCGCAGCGCGTCCGCGATCGGATCGAGCAGCGCGAGCGTGCGGCGCAGCGACGCGAGATCGCGCGGCAGCACGCGCCGGAAACGCACCTTCTGCGCGATGCGCTCGAGGTCGAAGCAGCCGTGCAGCACGTCCTGCAGCGCCAAACGCCGCGACGCGTCGCGCAGCAATGCTTCGACGCAATCCGCGCGCGCCCCGATCGCCGCCGCGCTGACCAGCGGCGCCAGCACCCAGCGGCCCAGCAGCCGCGAGCCCATCGCCGTGCGCGTGCGGTCGATCGTCGCCAGCAGCGTCGCGCGCGGGTTCGCGCCGAGCGCTTTGGTGAGCTCGAGGTTCTTGCGCGTGTTCGGGTCAAGTGCGAGAAACGTTGCCTGACGGTAGAACTTCGCGTCGCGCAGCGCCGTCGCGCCGCTGTGCTGCACGCTGACGCGGCGCACGAACGCGCTGAGCGCATCGAGCGCGCGGTGCATCGCGAGCGAGGCGTCGAACGAGAAGCCGTCAATCGGCTCGCGCACGCGCTCGCCCACCGCGGCTAACACGGGCGCGGCGATGCGGGTCCGCGCGTCGTCGAGCTCCGCGTCGAGCGCGGCGCGCACGTCGTTGGGGACGTCGGCCACGAGCTCGGCCGGTTCGAGGCGCCCGATCTCGGCCAGCACGTCTTCGAGCGCCGACTCGCCGTCGAACGCGGTCGCCGACACGTGTCCCGTCGAAATGTCGGCGTGCGCGAGCGCGATCACGTCGTCATAGGCCGTGATGGCTGCGAGATAGTTGTGCGCGGAGCGTTCGAGGATGTGCTCTTCGAGCAGCGTGCCCGGCGTGACGACGCGCACGACGTCGCGCCGCACGAGCTTGTTGGGGATCGGCGCTTCGAGCTGCTCGGCCAGCGCGACCACGCGCCGTTGCGCGACGAGCTTGGCGAGGTACCCGTCGAGCGCGTGATGCGGCACGCCCGCCATCGCGACGCGCCGGCCGCCGCCGGCCTCTTTCGAGGTCAGCGCGATCGACAGCGCGCGCGCGATCGTTTCCGCGTCTTCACCGTAAGCTTCGTAGAAGTCACCGACGCGCGAGAGCAGGATCGCTTCGGGATAGCGATGCTTCATCCCGAAGTACTGCTCGAGCATCGGCGACCACGTCAGGGTCGTCGTCATTCGAGCCGTGACCGCATGTGCGGCCCGTTCCCGCCGCACGGCACTCCCTCCCTGTGGAGAATGTGGAGAACGATGTCACCCTGAGCCTGTCGAAGGGTCGTCCATGCGGCGCCGCCTGATCGTCACGGTCGACGACTTCGGACTTGCGATCCCGGTGAACGAGGCGGTCGAGCGCGGCCATCGCGACGGCATCGTCACCGCGGCGAGCTTGATGGTGGCGGAACAAGCGGCGCAGGATGCGGTCGCGCGCGCGAAACACAACCCGACGCTTGCTGTGGGCTTGCACGTCGTCGTCGTCGCCGGACGGCCGCTGCTGCCGCCCGAGCGCGTGCCCGATCTGGTCGGACGCGACGGCATGTTCTCGAGCAAGCTCGCGCGCGCCGGCGTGAACTACTTCTTCAGCCGTACGGCGCAGCGCCAGCTCGAAGCGGAGATCCGCGCGCAGTTCGCGGCCTTCGCCGCGACGGGATTGCCGTTCGACCACGTCAACGCGCAGTGTCACTACCATCTCCATCCGACGGTGCTCGGCCTGATCTTGAAGGTCGCGGCCGACTACGGCCGCCCGCCGATGCGCATCCCCGACGAGCCGGGCCACGCCGCGTTCCTCGGGCCGTTCTTGCACGTGATGAGAGCGCGCATGCGCGCGAACGGCGTCGCGCACAACGACCACGTGTTCGGCTTCAACGACAGCGGGCGCATGACGCAGGACCGCGTCCTCGGTTTTTTGGCGCGCCTCCCCGCCGGCACCACGGAGCTCTACTTTCACGCCGCCACCGGCCGCTGGCCCGGGATCGCGAACGATCTCGCGGCGTACCGGCTCGAAGACGAGTTCGCAGCGCTGGTGAGCCCGCTCGTCGCCGAAGCGGTGCGCGCGAACGGCATCGAGCCGATTGCGTTCCGGGACATCGCGCATGCGCGCTGACGCACGCGGCGCTGCCGCGGCCGTCGCGCTCGGCGCAACGGTCGCGAGCATCGCGTACACCGCGCTCGCGATCCGGCGGCTGCGAGCGTTCGCGCGGCGTCCGAAGACGCGCTCGAAGCTGCGGCCTGCGATCACGATCCTCAAACCCGTCCACGGCGTCGAACCCGGGTTGGCGGAGAACTTGCGCTCCTTCTGCATCCAGGACTATCCCGAGTTCGAGGTCGTGTTCGGCGTGCTCGATCCCGACGACGCGGCCTTGCCGATCATCCGCAGCGTCGCAGCGGAGCATTCGAGCCGGACGACCGTCGCCGTGGGCGACGGCGTCGCGCAGCACCGCAACCCCAAGATCGCGACGCTGGGGCCGATGCTGCCGCACGCGAAGCACGCGCTGCTCGCAATTTCCGACAGCGACATGCGCGTCGAGCCGGACTACCTCGAAGCGGTCGCGAGCGCGTTTGACGACCCGGACGTCGGCGCCGCGACGTGCGTCTATCGCGGCGAAGCCGCCGACGACGGCCTCGCGTCACTTCTCGGAGCGATGCTGATCGTCGAACAGTTCACGCCTTCCGCACTCGCCGCAATGTCGTTCGAACCGATGACGTACTGCTTCGGGGCGACGATGGCGGTCCGGCGCGAGGCGCTCGACGCCATCGGCGGCCTGCGCGCGATCGGCGCGCACCTCGCCGACGATTTCGCGCTCGGATTTCTCGTCAGCAAGCTTGGCCTGCGCGTCGCGTTCGCGCCGTATGCGGTCACGAACACGGTGAGCGAGCCCGGACTGCGCGCGCTGTTCTTGCACGAGCTGCGCTGGGCGCGCACGATTCGCGCCGTGCGCCCGAAAAGCTACGCCGGGATCATCGTGACGTACCCGTTGCCGCTGGCGCTGCTCTCTGCGGCGCTGGCACGCGGCCGCGGATGGTCATTACCGGTGCTCGCGCTCGCGGCGCTCGCGCGATTAACGCTGCACCGCGAGGCGCAACGCGTGCTCGGCTCGGGCCGCCGGCCGCCAGCGGCGCTCATCCCGCTGCGCGACGCGCTGGGCGTCGCCGTCTGGGTGATCGGTCTGCGCGGCAGCCTGGTTCGCTGGCGCGGCCGGTTGTTGCACACGGGCTGACGAGGACTACACCGCCAGCAGGTCGATCGTCGGCGGCGCCACCGTCTCCGACACGCCCTCGTAGCTTGCGGCGCGGCCGATGCACGTTCCGCGCACACCCCACACCGACGCGCTCTCGACGCGAACGTCGGCCCACGGCCGCGACGGATCGGGCGCCGACTCCGTCAGCGGAAAGTTCACCGTTACGTTGTCGACGGTCTTCGCGCTCAGCTTCGTCGCGTCTTTGCGCGAGACGCCGTGGATCAGCGCGCGCACGGTCATGCCGACCTTGCGGTCGTGATAGGCGCGCACCGCTTCGTCCTGCACCGCCTTGAGCCGTATGAAACGGTCTTGCGCCACGTCCTTGGGCACCGCGTTCGCCGCGTGCCACACCGCCGCCGGCGTGCCGCGCCGCGGCGAGTACACGAACATGAACGCCTGCGCGAAAATTCCGGTCTTGCACACGTCGACGGTTTGCTGGAAATCCTCTTCCGTCTCGCCGGGGAAGCCGACGATCAAGTCCGTCGTGATCGCCCAGCTCGGGTTGTGCGACTTGAACGTCGCGATGCGCTCGAG
>JAXDMA010000001.1:0-3007 GCA_034666305.1 Vulcanimicrobiota bacterium | reverse complement strand
GCGTTGATCTCCGCGGACGTCGTGCCGAACGAGCCGGCCGACAGACGCAGCATGCGCTGCGGCGTCGCGGTGGGGCGCAGCGAGATGAGGTTGATCTCGCCGCCGATGGTGTCCGCGCCGCGCGAGTCTTCCGCGCCGAGACCTTCGCTCACATCGATCGCCGACAACACGGAGCTCGGGAACGACGCGAGATCCAAATCGCCCGTGTTCGCATTGTTGAGCTGCTGCCCGTCGAGCGCGATGCGCGTCTCGGAGGGATCGGGCCCGCGCAACGACACAACCGCCGTCGCGCTCGCCGTTCCCGCGTCGGGCCGCGTCAGCGTCACCGACGGAATCGTCGCGAGCGCGTCGAGGACGCGGTTGTAACCGTTCGCGTCGAGATCCAGCCGCGTGATCTCGCGCGCCGGCACGGTGCTGCGCGGAACGGCCAGCCGGCCGTCCACGACGACGCGCCCGATTTCCCGCAGCCGTCCCGAACCCAGCGGTTCGAGCGTGACGTCGAGCCGCTCGCCCGCGTGCACCACGACGTCGGTCTCGGCCACCGCGTAGCCCGGCGCGACGATGGTGACGCGATACGCCCCCGCGGGCGCCGTGAAGCGGAAGCTGCCGCGCAGATCGGTGTCGGCGTCGGCAACCGCCGGTCCCACCGCATGAACGTGAGCCCGGAGAATGGCACCGTCGGCGGAGCGCACGGCCCCGGTCACGTCGCAGCACCCCACGGCGGCGGCGACCAAGAGCGGAAAAGACATCGCCTCTATCGTTCGAAGGTCCAGCGCCGAATTGCTGCCGCGACCGCATCGAACTCGACGGGCCGGATGCGCTCGCGCAGCGCCGCCTCGTCCGTCGCTCCGTCGAGCCGCACGGGGACCCGGACCAGTACGGCGCCGCGGTCCGCCGCTTCGGTGACGTAATGCACGCTGACGCCGGTCCAGGGCACCTGCGCCCGAACGGCGTCGCGCAGAGCGTTCGCGCCGCGCAGCGCCGGGATCACGGTGCCGTCGGGCGCGACCACCGTGTCCGCCGCCGGATCGAGCGGCAGAAACGAGGGGTGCAGGTTGATCGTCTCCGGGAATCGCCGCAAGAACGCGGCCGGCAGCAAATGCATCCAGCCCAGCAGCAGCACGAGTTGCGGCGCGGTGCGGGCGACGGCGTCGATCACGCGCGCGTCGAAACTCGCACGCGACTCACGCGCACGATCCCACGCGACCGCGACGGCGTCGACACCGTACTCGCGCGCGACGTCGAGCGCGCCCGCGTTCGGATCGTTCGCGATGACGGCGCCGACGTCGAGCGGCAGACGTCCGTCGCGCACGCGCTCGAGCACGCTCCGAGCGTTCGTGCCCGCGCCCGAGGCGAGGATCGTCGCGCGAAACCGCCCGGCGTCGTAAGCGAATTCGTCGACGACGGACGCACCGGTGCGCCGAACGTACGCGGCGACGAGCCGTTCGCCGGAAACCGCCGGTATCAGCGCGAACGCATGTCCGCTCGCACGCAGCGCACACAGCGCCGCCGCGAGCAGCGCCTCGCCGATGCCGGTGCCGCGTGCCGTTTGTGCCACACCGTACGGGCCGAAAATCCCGACGTCATCGCGACCGCGCCATGCGCGCAGCCACGGAAATTTCAAGCCGCGCGCGCCGAACGCCGCGAAGCCCGCGATATCGCCGTCACGCTCCGCGATCCACGCGCTGCCCGCGCCCGCTTCGAACGACCACCACGACGGCGCGAAGTGCAAGTCGATCCACGCCGCAAGCCGCCCGTCGGCGCCGTCGACGCGGCGCAGCGTCCAGCCCGCGCGCGCCGCGGCGTCGTGCGCGCGCGCGAGCGCCGCCGCGCCGTACCGCTCGTCGTCGAGCACAACGAGCAGGTTCACGGCCACTTTTAAATTTTCACTTGGGCGGATCGGCCGAAGGCCGAACGCGAAGGGTTCACGGAACGTGAACCCACTAGCCGCGCGCGGGGCGGACGACCACGCGCGGCTCGTCGTCGCGCCTCGGCTGCACGAACCCGACGACGCGCGCACCCGGCGCCGCGGCGAGCGCGCGATCGACGTCGGCGATGCGCACGATCAGCGTGTAGCCCACGCCCATGTTGAGCGTGCGATAGCACTCGTCGTGCGCGAGGCTGCCGCGCTTCACCAGCTCCGCCATGATCGGCGGCACGGTCCAGCGCGTCTGCTCGAACACCGCCGCCGCATGCTCGGGCAGCGTGCGGGGCACGTTTTCGAGCAGTCCGCCGCCGGTGATGTGCGCCATCGAAAGCACGCCGGCGACGCGCTGGATCGCGCGTACCGGTTCGCGATACGACGGATGCGGCGCGAGCAGCGCATCGCCGTACGTCGTGCCGGCGAACGGCGCGCCGTATTCGTCTTCGGCGATCAGCGCGCGCGCGAGCGTGTATCCGTTCGTGTGCAAACCGACGGCGGGTAAGCCGACGATCGCGTCGCCCGGCTGCACGCGATTGGGGTCCGGCACGGCGTCGAGGTCGACGATGCCCACGATCGTACCGGCCAAGTCGAAGTGGTCCGGGCGGTACACGCCCGGCATCTCCGCCGTCTCGCCGCCGAGCAGAGCGCACGCGTTCTCGCGACACGCGCGGTGAACGCCGGCGACGACCTGCGCCGCAACCTCGGGATCGAGCTTACCGACCGCGAGGTAGTCCAGAAAGAACAACGGCTCGGCGCCCGTGACCAGAATGTCGTTCACGCAATGGTTGACCAGGTCCGCGCCGACCGTACCGTAGCGGCGCAGCGCCGCGGCGATGAGGATCTTCGTGCCGACTCCGTCCGTCGACCCCACCAGCGCCCGCTTGGCGTCTCCCGGCAGCCGGAACAGCCCGCTGAAGCCGCCCAGCGAACCCAACTGATCCGGGTGCGTCCAATCCGACGTCACGTCGCGATAGCGCTGCACCGCGAGGTTGCCCGCGTCGATGTCGACGCCGGCCCGCGCGTACGCGTCACTCATATCGGAGGGCCGCGCCGACGGCGCGCGAATCCGGAGCAGGTTGTCCA